>JAIXZB010000052.1 GCA_027489915.1 Rickettsiales bacterium
GCCCATACACGTTGAAAAAACGCAGTCCAACCGAGCGCAATGCATGGATATATGCACCTACACGAGCATACTGCTCGGCAGCAAGTTTATCCTGACCATATGAGGTGAGGGGCAGCGCAATAGAATCTTCGCTGAGCGGCAAAGCAGGGTTGTCACCATAGACTGCGGCAGAGGAAGCATAGACCACAGGGATTGCGCCTTGGGGGGCTTTTAGCGCAGCTTCGAACACCGTGATGGTGCCAGTAACATTGGTGCGGTGTGTTTCGAGCCATGCATTATTGCACTGCTGAACCGATGCAATCGCGGCTAAGTGGAAAATACCATCGACACCTGACACTGCTCCAGCAACAGTGGCCTCATCGGCGATATCACCAATAATGACTTCGCTTGCGGCAGGGGCGTTTTCGCGCGAGCCAGAGGAGAGGTTATCGAGAATACGCACAGAATGGCCTGCCGCAATCAGCGCATGCGCTAAGTGCGAACCTATAAAACCGCATCCACCTGTAATCAGAAAATGCATTCACTAGCCAAGCTTTGTGTCGTTTATTATTACTTTTCAGAAAGGTGTTAATAGATTTTAACAAATAGGATGTAAAGCACAAAAATGAGGCAGTTTGATGACAATCATCAATCAGCACAAATGCTTATTAGGTTAGTTAGAGGCGCGAAATGAGGTTCTGTGTGGCCTCGTCTATCAGGCCATATACATCCTGAAAGTCGCGGTTTGCACCATAATAGGGGTCGGGAACTTCGCTGCGATGGGTAATACCTGCATAGGGCAAATACAGTGCTAAGGTGGCGGTGGCTTTCTCCGCAGAAAGCTTTGCCGCCATTTTCTTGAGGGCGCTTAGGTGCGATTCATCCATGGCAAGTATGAGTTCAAACTGCGAAAAATCCTCGGGGCGCACGTTGCGGGCGCGCAAATGGCTTATATCGACACCTTTGCGCAGCGCGGTTTCTTGTGAGCGCACATCGGGCGCATGGCCTATGTGATGGGAATCAACCCCTGCAGAATCCAAATGCACCCGTGTGGCTTTGCCTGCGTGGTTTAGTGCATGTTGCATGACCCCTTCAGCGGTGGGTGATCTGCATATATTACCCGTGCACACAAATAGAATCGAGCGTGGAAATGTTGCATCTTTCATAGGCTTACATTAGCTAAGTACACATCAAAACGCAAGGAGATGCATCGTGGAGTTTTTACAAGGTCTGCTCACCCGTCGCTCGGTTGCGCCGAAAGATATGCAGGATGTAGGCCCAACACAGGATGAAATTACCCAGATTCTGAATGCGGCCTTGCGTGTGCCTGACCACGGAAAGCTTGGCCCGTGGCGCATTATAACCTTTGATAAAACCCAGCAGGTGCGCTTTGGCGAGGTGGTGCAGGCGCGGTTTAAGGCCATAACGCCTGATGCTACAGAAGCGCAGATTGCATTTGAACGCGCCCGCCCAAGCCGCGCACCACTCATGATTGCCGTGCTTTCAACCCCTAAAGAAGGCAAAATCCCGCAGTGGGAGCAGGAACTTTCAGTAGGAGCCGTATGTCAGAACATGCTGAATGCCTGTTATGCACTTGGGTATGGCGCTAAATGGTTGACCGAATGGATTGCCTTCGATGTTGAGATTCTACGAGCGCTCGGGGGAAGTGAAAAAGACCGTGTGGCGGGCTTTATATACATAGGTAAATCGAGTGCTGTTCCCGAAGAGCGCCAGCGTCCAATGATTGCAGAGGTTGTAAGTGCTTACGGTGGTTAACTCACGTGCCCTAGACGCACGTGCAGGGGCCAGTGTACTTGCCTACGCAGCGCGCTATCACCCCATGCTTTGAGAAGATCAGCAGCGAAGTTACGTAAAAGCACGTCATTATGTGCCTTCTCGAGCGCGCGTACAGACGACCATGTGAGAATATAGCCCATCAGTTGGTGGTAGCTCCACTCCGCATCGATGCTGGAGGGAGCCATGGGAATTTCTTCAAACGGAAAGGGCAGGGATGCGTAGGCAGCGCCGACCATACGCCGTTCGGGAGGCCAGTAGCTTGCTAATGTTTCATGCTCAAAATGCGAAACGATTTCTCCTACATCTCCGGCAAGTGAAATGCTGCCATAGCTAAGCAGTGCAATCAGTGCCTGCGGCTTAGCGACACGGCGTACTTCGGTATAGAAACGGTCAAGATCAAACCAGTGTGCGGCTTGGGCTGCGATGACTATATCGGCTTTTCCATCTTCGACGGGTAGCGCTTCGGCGGATGCAACATGATATTGAATCTGTGGATGCAAATGCGCATGCTGAATTTGTCCTGCGCTGGCATCGGTTGCTATCACCTGATCGAAATACGATGAGAGTAATAATGATAGTTGCCCATTGCCGCACCCGCACTCAATCGCTAGCGTGCGTTCCTTAGTGAATGGTAGAATTGCCTCGATAGCGGAGGCTGGGTAATGCGGCCTGAAAAGCGCATAAGACGCTGCATGCGAAGAAAAATAATCTGAGAAATGTTTGCTCATTATGTAATTAATGTACGGTAGGCAGGTCTATCAGCACAAGCTCAACTTCGCTTTCTGCACATAATGAGAGCTCTGATGATTGGGTAATGACCGCGCCATCGCCTTTGTAAAGCACGTTATCTCCTAGGCGCACTGTTCCTTCGGATACTAATAAATAGCCACCGCCTTTGAGAGAGTGAGTGAGGGCTGTGCCTTCTGCAATGCGACCGCCCCAAATCGCGGCATCCTGATCTATCATCAGCGCCCCCGAGCCTACATGTTCGGGCAGGCCAGAGACAAGCAGCGTGAGCGCAGTACGAACTTCATGCGGGAAATGCTGTTGTTCCCAGCGCGGCGTTAAGCCCTTTGTGCGAGGGGCAATCCAGATTTGGTATAGCGAGGTATCTACCGATTCGTTGTTAAGTTCTGCATGGGTAATGCCTGTACCTGCCGACATAACCTGCACTTCGCCAGCGTGGGTAGCACCGTTATTGCCGAGCGAATCTTTGTGCGTGATGGCACCTGCGCGCACATAAGTAATGATTTCCATATCGTTGTGCGAATGGAAATCAAATCCGCCGCCTACTTTGACGATGTCATCATTGATAACGAGCAGAGGCCCAAGCCCTGTGCGCTTAGGATCGTGATAACGGGCAAATGAAAAATGGTAATGCGCATCTAGCCAGCCAATGTTCATGGTGCCCAAATCACTGTGACGACGAATTTCTATCATACGATTCTCCTTACAATGGCAATATATGTACGTAGTGTTAATGAATCAACCCTTGCGCACGGCGCCCTGCATGCCTATAGAACCGCTATGCAAGCTTGCTTAAACACATGCGCTAAAGGCGCTGCCTACGAAACCGATGTTGCCATTATTGGCGCAGGGCCTGTGGGTCTGTTTGCTGTGTTCGAGCTGGGCCTGAATAACATGAAGGCGCATCTGATTGATATTCTGGATAAACCCGGCGGCCAATGTGCGGAGCTTTACCCTGAAAAACCTATCTATGATATTCCTGCTTTTCCCGTCTGTACGGGTCAGGAACTTACCGATAATCTGCTAAAGCAGATTGCACCCTTTGCACCCCAGTTTCATTTCGGCCAAATGGTGGAAAGCGTAAAACAACTGCCCGATGGCAGATGGGAAGTGGCCACCGATTACGGCACCACCATTAACGCTGCCGTGGTGGTGATCGCAGCGGGTGGGGGAAGTTTTGTACCCAAGAAACCGCCCATCAAAGGCATTGAGTCCTATGAAAATAAATCGGTGTTTTATGCTGTGCGCGAGCGTTCCAAATTCGCAGGTAAGGAATTGCTGATTGTGGGTGGCGGCGATTCGGCGCTCGATTGGACATTGAATCTGGCAGAGGTGGCAAAGCGTGTAACGCTGCTGCACCGACGCGATGAATTCCGCGCAGCGCCTGACTCGGTACATAAAATGAAGCAGCTTGCAGATGCGGGCAAGATCGACCTGATATATGGGCAGGTGATGGGGGTTGCGGGAGAGGGTGGTATGCTTGAATGCGTCACCATCAAAACCGCAGAGGGCCCAACGATAGAGCATGCATGCAACGCAATGCTGCCGTTTTTTGGCTTGACCATGAAACTTGGCCCTGTGGCCGAATTTGGCTTAAATCTGCATGAGAATCTGATTGCGGTGGATACCGAGAAATTTGAAACCTCGCGCGCGGGGATTTTTGCTGTCGGCGATATCAATACCTACCCCGGTAAGTTGAAATTGATTTTATCAGGGTTTCACGAAGCAGCGCTGATGAGTCAGGCGGCGTTCCGGATTGTCTATCCGAATCAGAAATTGCGGTTTCAATACACGACCTCTTCAAGCGATTTGCAGAAGAAACTGGGTGTCGCCTAAGCAGTTCAGGCATGTGCCTGATAAGAAAGTACGACCATGCCAACGCTTTTAAAGCGCATATTTTTGTTCATTCTTTCGGTAATATTTATCATCGAGGCATGGCTATGGGAAACCACTGGGGCGCTGGTTTCACGCCTTGTGGGGTGGATTCCGTTTGACCATATCAAACGCGTGATTACTGCGCGCGTGGAGCATCTATCTCCTTACGCCACGCTTGGGGTGTTTGTGATTCCAGCAATAGTACTTTTACCACTGAAATTTATCGCCGTATGGTTGTTTACCAAAGGGCATTTGCTGGGTGGAATGAGTATGGTGCTGCTATCGAAGCTGATGGGGTTTGGGGTGGCATCGTTCTTGTTCACGCTCTGCAAGCCTAAACTCATGCAGCTGCGCGCGATTAGATGGGTATATGAGCATTGTATTCGTGCGCGAAGCTATGCGGCGAATTTGGTTGCGCCCTATATGGCTCGTATTCGTGCCAGTGTTGCAATGTTACGCTCGTACCTTCCGCGCGCTAAATGGCTTGAACTATGGCGTGCCCACAGGCATAAAGCACGTAAATCAAGAGAGCCCTGACATGCAAACCCTAACGCTATACGTGACCGACCGCGAAGGTATACGCTACACTCTTGACGGCCTTGAAGGTTGGCGCGTGATGGAGGTGATACGTGATAACGGCCTGCCCATAAAAGCCGAATGCGGCGGTGCCTGTGCCTGTGCTACCTGCCATGTCTATGTGAGGGCAGAGTGGATGGATAAAGTGATAGCGCCCACAGATGAGGAAATAGCGCGCCTTGATGATGCTTTTTGCGTGGAAGACAATTCGCGCCTTTCCTGCCAGATTCTGATGAGCGAGGCGCTTGATGGGCTGGAAGTGACGCTCGCCCCTGCGGCGGATTAGTTTTTCTATATAGAATCTTTATATCACCATTGGCAAAGTGCGTTTGCACATCTATATTGAAGGAGAACCCAATGGAGATACTTATGTCGAATAAACCTGTTATCGAATCGCTCAAGAAAGTGCTAGCGGATAGCTACACGCTGGCCCTTAAAACCCAAAATTATCACTGGAATGTGGAAGGCGAAAATTTTTCCGCCCTGCATGCCTTGTTTGAGGCGCAATACGGCGAAATATCGGCTGCTGTAGATGATGTAGCCGAGCGTATCCGTGCGCTGGGTGAAAAATCACCGGGTAGCTTTACTGCGTTTGCTAAACTGAAATCTATTAGTGAAGGTGATGCTGAGCTGGATGCGTTTGGGATGGTCAAAGACCTGTATAAATCGAACCTGCAGATGGTGGAAACACTGAAAGCGGCATTTGCCAAATCGGATAAGGCAGGCGATGAGGGTACCAGTGACCTCTATGTGGGCCGCCTGCGCGCTCATGAGAAGGCGGCGTGGATGCTGAAAAGCTCACTTCCCACCGCGCAACGTGCTAAATTAGCCGCATAACACACGATAATAGCGTGTAAATACGAGCCATCGCTTGACCCACAAGCGGTGGCTCGTTATGTATCGGGCTCGCAGGACACGTGGCCGGGTAGCAAAGTGGTAATGCTTCGGTTTGCAAAACCGACACGCGGCGGTTCGATTCCGCCCCCGGCCTCCACCTGCGACCGCATCATTGTGCAATTATGGAGATCGTTTTTTTATGGCATTCCCTTACGATCAGACCCAAGCAGAAAACCTTATCGATGGGCAGCTGACCCCCAATGACATTACCCACAAGGGCTTGCTCAACGCCGTGCGTGCTGTGCCTCGCGAGGCATTTGTGCCTGAATCTTTTAAACATGCTGCTTACGTCGATGATGAAATTCCTCTAGGTGAAGGCCGTGTGCTGATTGAACCATTGCTGCAGGCAAAGCTGATTCAGGCGCTTGACCCGCAACCGCATGAAACGGTGATGGTGATTGCGGGAGCTACAGGCTATTTATCCGCCCTGCTTGCACGGTTTGTGGCGCGGGTTGAAATGGTGGAAGAAAACCCTGCGCTTGCCTATGCTGCAACAGATGCATTCAAGGCGCTGGGCATTGCCAATGTAACGGTTGCTCAGAATGCACTAACTCACGGCGCACCGGCTGCAGGGCCTTATGATGCGATTGTGATTGAAGGGGCAGTGCAAGTGATTCCTGAGCAGATTACCGCGCAGCTTAAAGAGGGGGGGCGCTTGCTTGTGTGTGAAAATGCGCAGTTGAAGGCAGGGCAAAGTGCAGGATTAGCGCGCGCGAAATACTACGAGAAACGCGAAGGGGCGCTATCTGCGCGGGTGTTGTTTGACACCAGTGTTGCGTTGCTTCCTGGCTTCGAAGCGCCACGCGTATTCACATTTAATTAGACAAATGTTTAAGGGTTTGAGCATACTGTGCGCATGAAAAAAATACATTCTACCACCTGTTCGTTGTTTGCCTTACTATGTGTAACAGGCTTTGCGCTGCCGGTGCACGCAGATACGTTCGCTGACGCGCTACGTTCTACCTATGAGACGAACCCAAGAATTAA
>JAIXZB010000085.1 GCA_027489915.1 Rickettsiales bacterium
GCATAACGGAAATCATGGCCAAGCCTGTCATTCACATGGGTAATAAGCGCATGGTAATCGCGCTTTGCGTGATGGGTTTTCAGGTAGTCGCAAATCTGCGTGACTACATCGATATTGCGCACCTCGTTATGGCCTCCGAACACATAGATCTCGCCTGCTAAGCCGCGTTCATACGCTGCTATAATCCCTGCTGCATGGTCACTAACATGAATCCAGTCGCGCACTTGCATGCCGCTTCCATACACAGGAAGTGGTTCGCCTTTTTCGGCATTGATTATCATGCGGGGAATCAGTTTCTCGGGGTGTTGATACGGCCCATAATTATTGCTGCAACGGGTAATGATAACAGGTAACCCATAGGTTTTGAACCATGCACGCGCTAGCATGTCGGCGGCTGCTTTTGATGCAGAATAGGGTGAGTTTGGTGCTAACGGCGAATCGGCTGTGAACACCCCATCCTCTCCCAGCGCACCATATACTTCATCGGTAGAAATATGCAGGTAGCGAAATGCATGTTTTACCGCATCACTACACTGCGAAACGTAACGGCGCGCCGCTTCGAGCATTGTGTAACTGCCTTGAATATTCGTCTCAATAAACCCTGCAGGTGCTTCTATCGAATTATCGACATGCGATTCTGCGGCGAGGTGAAACACCGCATCGGGTTTATAGCGTAAAAATAACGATGCCACCATCGCACCATCACGAATATCGCCTTCTATAAGCGTTACGTTGCCCTTGATTCCTGCAAGGGTAGAGGGGTGACCCGCATAGGTCAGCGCATCCAGTACCAGCACATGTGCATCTTTGGCTGCGAGCGCTTCCACTAATGCTCTGCCAATAAATCCCGCGCCGCCTGTGACTAGGAATGTATGTGTCATGGTGCCTCAAATAAAATGGGAATTAAAAACTCAATCAGATTGGACGCAGGGTAATTTGCAGGCGCTGCTGGCATCGGATTTGCACGACGCACCATTTCTATTGCCGCGCGGTCTAAATACACATTACCCGAACCGCGCTCCACCGCGTAATAACGCACATAACCCTGCCTATCGACCCGCACTCGCATGACCACGCGCCCTGTTGCCCTACCCGCCTCCTGCGGATAAATATGGTGCTTCTCAATCCATAGCGAAATCTGCTGCTCGTAGCGTGTGCGTATTTCATCTTCTGCTTTAGCAGTAAGCATGGTTTGCGTGCCTACACCACCCATACTGCCATTTTGCGTGCCTTGTACTGCTGGTGCATCTCCCGTAATCGGCGCAAGCGATGGCAATCCATTTTCCCTTACATAACGTTGTGGGTTTGGTGCGATGGCAGGCTGCACAGGCGCTATCACGGGCGCAGGTGCTGCAATGGTTTGCATCTGAGGAGCAGGCTCAGGAATCGGTGGTGTTCTGTTTTCAACAGGTGTCTGGCGTGGTTGCTCGGGAGCTACTGGCTGAACAGGTGTATATTGCGCAGGTGTGGGCGTATTTTTTGCCGCATCTTCGGCTAGCATTTTTTCTTCTAAGGTGGGCTCTAGCACTTCTGGCGCTACAGCTTGTGGCACCTCTGCTGCTGGTTCTGCCACGGGTACTGTGCGCTCCAAAGCAGCTTGAAGGCCATAAGCCGCCATGCTTTCCTGTTGGCCGAGCTTGAACGATAATGCGCGCACGGGAATCGATGTTACTTTTTCATCTGGAAACATGCTGGCGATAACCAGTACGGCCATATGCACAATAATAGCAGCACAGAGCATCGCCCAGAAATGGCTACCTGCCAAATAGGTATTCGGCCCAATTCCACGCGATGAAGGCGCAAGCGTTATCGGAGCGCCTGCTAATGCGCCGTGGAGTGGCATTTCCTTGTCCAGATCTCTAACGCCCGACATTGACCGCCCCCGATGCTGTTACAAGCGATATGTTCGTTCCCCCTGCGCGCTTTACTTCATTCATGAAATCCACGAGCTTATTCGCCTCAAGAAGTTTATCGGCCTTAATGGTGATGATGCGATTTGGATTTACCTTTAACTGTTCTGCTAACGCTGCAGCGACATAAGGCAGCGTGTATAATTCATCATTTATCAGAATCTCGTCATAGCGTCCTAGTGTCACCACCACAGGGCCCTCATCGAGCAACTGGCCACTATCAGCGCTTGGCAGCTCTACATCCACCACCGAGAATTTTTGAATATTACCTGCCACTAGAAAAAACAGAATCACCACAAACACAATATCAATGAGCGACACCACGCTAATCGGGCGTATTTTGCGGCGGGTGCGGGGAATATCGACATTAATCATATCACCCCCTTATCAACCTGCACGTTGCGCCCACCAGCGAAATATACCATGTCCAGCACACTCACCAATTCCTGCACCAGCACGCCTGGGGTAGATAGAATTACAATCCGCGCATCAGGCTTCTCCCCAAGCGTTGTAATCAAGATTGTTTGCAACTGATCTGCCGATACTTCTGTTCCGCCAATCGTAATTCTGCCGCCTTGTGCCACTACTATGCGGGTTAAACTGGGCGTAGAAATTGTCGAAGCAGGTGCTGTTGCGCTGGAAGGCAGTGCAAGCTCCATCGATTCAGATACGACAAATGTGGTGGTGAGCATGAAAAACACCATGAGGTGAAACACCACATCCACCAATGCAGTCAGGTCGATATGGCGAACAAATCTTTCTCTGCGCTCAAATTCCATGCGCTGCTATCTGCTTAGAATTTTGTATATGAAGGGCTAAGTAATTTCAGCGTGCCCGATGTCTGAGGCGCACCGCGCGGTGTTGCGAACATTTTTTCCTGTTCTTCCATCATGCGTTTCATTTTCTCATCGCGCTCAATCAGCTCGCGGCGTTCCTGCTCGCGCTCGTTTTTAATGAACATATCTTCAAGCGCCAGAATCTGAATCGTCACATCTTTCATGGTTGCACGCACACGCTCAATGGCAGCATCCAGCAGGTAATAGGCACCGAGTGCTGGCACCGCCACACACAAGCCACCTGCAGTGGTTATCAGCGCTTCCCAAATGCCTCCGGCTAACATGGAAGGGTCAATGCGGCTGCCCGCTTCGGCAAGTTGGCTGAATGATCGCACCATCCCGATAACGGTACCAAGCAGCCCAAGCAAAGGCGCTGCGGTAAAGGTCATCTCCAGCCCACGCAGATGCGACTCTAGGTAGCGAATTTCGCTCGAACCAATCCGCGCAATTTCCGATTCACGGCTTTTCATGCTCATATCACGGTTTAGGATACATTCGATGGATACACGCATAATGCGCGCCACGGGCCCTTTCTCGCGCGCGAGTAGCTGGGATGCATCGGTTAGCTCGCCGCGCTTCACGCTCACCATCACACGATCGATAAAGCGGGTATTGAGCACACCGCCATTTTGAAACTGGTAGGATTTGAACAGTACCACCCCAAGTGCATAGATAGAGAGCCCCACAATCGGGAACATCACCCATCCGCCTTTGACGAAAATGATTTCGAACATGCTTGTCCTCTAGCGATACGCTATCGTTATTGTTTTTGTGGATAAATACACTAGCCCAAGCATTCAAGCGGTGCAATCAGAGTTTGCGCGCCTCTTCGGGCAGCATAATCGGAATACCCTCGCGTATTGGGTAAGCGAGACCTGCTGCATCTGAGATAAGCTCGGACGCCGCTTCATCGTAGCGCAGGCGGGTTTTGGTGAGTGGGCACACCAGTATTTCCAGCAGCTGCGGATGCGGCTTGCCCGAATAAAGCGTGTGTACAGAGGTATTTTCAGATGCTGTCATGAAATAACTATAGGGGCTAAACGGCGCACCTGCCAAGGGATTTTACATATTATGTCAGAAATACTTGCATCTTTGTTTTTTTTGAATAGGGTGTCGCCACTTTCAAGGATGCGGGTGTAGCTCAGGGGTAGAGCGCAACCTTGCCAAGGTTGAAGTCGAGAGTTCGAATCTCTTCACCCGCTCCAATAAAAAAGTCTACCACGCGTGTGGTAGGCTTTTTTATTGGAATGGGATGTTGGACAGAACTCCAGTTCGACAGCAACCCAAGAGTATGCTGGACGTTGTAAAGCAACGCGAAGCAATTTATTTTCCCTACCCCAGCACCTCAGCATGATGCCTTAAATGATCTTCCATTAATGTCTGAACGAAAAAATATCCATGATCGTACCCTTCATGGAAACGCAGATCCAACGCCTGTCCCGCATCAGCACATGCCGCCTTGAAGGCCTCAGGATTAAGCCGATGCTGTTTATAAGCCTCATCTGCCAGCCCTTGATCGATAAGAATGGTTGCTAGCTTTCCGCCACGCGCTCGCATTAAAGCCGTTGCATCATACGCAAGCCAGCATGCTTTATCTGGGCCAAGATAGGCTGCTAGTGCATCTGGCCCCCAACCATCTTCCGAAGGGCGGCATATGGGCGCGAACGCCGATAGGGAACGGAATAGTTCAGGGTATTTTATCCCCATGATAAGCGCGCCATGCCCACCCATAGAATGGCCGAAAATACCAAATTTCTTAACCGCAAATGTGGTTTTTATAAGTTCGGTAAGCTCTGATACAACATAGCTATACATCTGATAATGGGTGCTCCATGGCGCTTCCGTCGCATCCACATAGAACCCAGCGCCCTTGCCAAGGGCAATACTCTCATCGTCTGGCACATCATCGCCACGCGGCGATGTATCAGGGGCAATAATCACAAGCCCCAATTCACTAGCAATACGGTAGGCACCCGCCTTCACTGTAAAATTATCTTCCGTACAGGTAAGGCCAGAAAGATAGATGAGACCTGCACCTGTTGGCTGTGGCGGCACAAATACTGTAAAGCGCATAGCACAGCGAGTGGTGGAGGCCTGATGGCGATAATAACCAAGCGTACCACCAAAGCAGCGATGTTGCGAGAGTGTTTCCATCAGAACAGCACCACACCACGAATCGATTCACCATGATGCATCATATCAAACCCTTTATTGATATCCTCAAGCGGCATCGTGTGCGTGATGAGCGAGTCAATATCGATGCGCCCATCCATGTACCAATCCACAATCTTCGGCACATCGGTGCGGCCACGCGCGCCACCAAATGCCGATCCGCGCCACACCCTGCCTGTCACAAGCTGGAATGGCCGTGTTGAAATCTCCTGACCTGCGCCAGCAACACCGATAATAATGCTCTCGCCCCACCCTTTATGGCAGCACTCTAAGGCTTGCCGCATGGTCGTCACATTACCAATACATTCAAAACTGTAATCCGCACCGCCCTTAGTAATATCTACAATCGCTTCCACGATATTATCTACTTCTTTAGGGTTAATGAAATCTGTCATGCCAAATTTTTTGCCAATCGCAATGCGTTCTGGGTTGATATCAATTCCCACAATCTGGCTTGCGCCCACCATTCTTGCGCCTTGAATCACGTTAAGGCCAATACCACCAAGGCCAAACACTACCACCCGCGAACCGGGTTCTACCTTGGCATCAAATACTACCGCCCCCACCCCAGTGGTAACACCACAGCCGATGTAACATACTTTATCAAAGGGCGCATCCTCACGGATTTTAGCCACGGCAATTTCAGGTAGCACCGTAAAATTAGAAAAAGTGGAACATCCCATGTAATGAAGAATAGGCGTGCCATTTATGGAAAAGCGGCTGGTGCCATCTGGCATTAAACCTTTGCCTTGGGTTGGTCGAATTTTCTGACACAGATTGGTTTTAGGATGCAGGCAATACTCGCATTCGCGGCATTCAGGCGTGTAGAGTGGAATCACATGATCGCCTACTTTCACACTTGTTACGCCCGCACCGATTTCGCGAACAATACCTGCGCCTTCATGGCCTAAAATAGCAGGGAATGCCCCCTCAGGATCCGACCCCGAAAGTGTATATGCATCGGTGTGGCAAATACCCGTTGCCTTGATTTCTATCAGCACTTCCCCTGCACGAGGCCCCTCTAAATCCACTGTTTCAATAGTGAGTGGCTTGCCCGCACCGTATGCTACGGCTGCACGTGTTTTCATAGTTTCTCCTGTTTTAACTCGTGCCAACTTTTGGCAGTTACGTGTTAAAACACAACAAAAAAGGCGGCCAATCTATGGCCGCCTGTCCTGCACTGTACGTTTTTTGTTACTAACGCATGAATATCAGATTTGCATTTTTGGGTGCGTGGGCTGTGGCATCGGCGGCGGTCACTTCATCCCATTGAATAGATGCTGTTTGGATATTGCCAAGCGATGCTGTTTTGCTTTCGCATGCCGAAAGCGCAAACAGTGCCACCAGTGCGGTCACAATCGATGCGGTGCGGTTCATACAAATCCCCTCGGTAAAGTTTTCTTGAGGGGGTATATGACGTGTGAAACCTGTTTCACAAACTGGTCATTTCGCAACCGCGTCATGCGCGCAATGCAAGGGTTGCGCTATCCACAGGCATAGGGTTGCGTTAAATGCATAGCATGTGGTTAAGGTATTGAATTTATCCTAGTTCAATACCTGAACTAGCTCTTCCACCGCCACTAGGTGCTACATTAGTGCCTGCATCAAAATGCTCACCACCTGAAATTGAAGTAGAAGGCGAAATACCCGCAGTAAGTTGAGCAAAATCAGCGCCACCATGTGATGCACTGTTTGATCCAACAACTGTTTCTGGTGGAGACGTCATAGCACTTTTATTCACTTCCATCATGCTATCACGCACTGCTTTAATAAATCGTGTAATTGGTCCCCCCGGCCCTTGACCGCCAGAACTGAGACCAAACGCATTAAAAGGCTGCCATAATTTTCCGTTGCCGCCGTCAAATTTTATAAAACCACCCGTGTCACCAGGAAGCAAACCACCAGCAATCCTTCCGCCACCAATCATCGGGCTACTTGGCTGCGATACGCCAATGCCACCACCACCCATGGTATTAGGATTATATGCTTGTGGACCACCACCGGACATTATGTGTTCTCCTTCACTACA
>JAIXZB010000108.1 GCA_027489915.1 Rickettsiales bacterium
ATCATACATCCTTCGGCGTTCTGGCAACGGATGCCGTTTGTTTGGCACGGAAGGCATCGAGCGCTTTTGCCACCCGCGCATCGGAAAGTGCTATGATTCCTGCAGCGAGCAGACCAGCATTTGCTGCACCCGCCTCGCCTATTGCCAAAGTGCCCACAGGCACACCTTTGGGCATTTGCACAATGGATAGCAAACTATCCATGCCCTTCAGTGCCTTTGACTCTACAGGCACCCCAAGCACAGGCAGGCTGGTCATGGATGCGGCCATTCCCGGCAAGTGTGCAGCGCCCCCTGCCCCTGCGATGATAATTTTGATGCCGCGCTTTTTGGCGGTGGAGGCATAATCCATCAAACGCTCGGGCGTACGGTGCGCAGATACAATGCATGCTTCATATGGAATGGAAAACGCATCAAGCATATCGGCGGCGGCCTTAAGGGTTGCCCAATCGGACTGGCTGCCCATGATAACCCCCACGATGGGGGTATTTTGGGGAGAGGATTTTTTGGTTACCGTTTTTGCCATGGCCACATCCTTTGGTGGTTTAGGGAGCGCGCAATCTAGCAAGCATCTGCGAAATGTCAAAAACTCAAAAAACCATGTGATTTAGTAAGTTGCACAGGCAGTTTAGTTGCGCTACTCATGGTGCATCAAAAATAGCGGAGGCATCGCATGACCATTATTGCTGTAGTGAAAGAAACACGCGCACACGAAGCGCGCGCAGCTATTTCGGCAGATTGCGTAAAAAAATACGTGGCATTTGGATTCAGCGTGAAAGTGCAAAAAGATGCAGGACTTGCAAGCAATATCTCGGATGATGTACTTACCGCAGCAGGTGCTTCTATTATTGCTGATGCGACCGCGCTTGTTGCAGATGCAGATATTGTGTTGTGCGTGAATACACCTGATGCGGCTATTGTGAACGCCATGAAAGAAGGTGCGGCACTTATTGGCTGCCTTGCGCCACTTGATAAAGGCAGCGATTTTGCGACCATGAACAGTAAGAAAATTCAAGGATTTGCTCTCGAATTATTACCGCGCATCAGCCGCGCGCAGGCAATGGATGTATTGTCATCTCAAAGCAACCTTGCAGGCTTCCGTGCTGTTATTGAAGCGGTCTACACCGCAAGCAAAGTCACGCCGATGATGATGACCGCCGCAGGCACCGTGCCCCCCGCCAAAGCACTAGTGCTGGGCGCGGGTGTTGCGGGGTTGCAGGCCATCGCGACGGCTAAACGCCTTGGTGCTGTGGTGAGTGCTTTCGATGTGCGCCCGGCAGTAAAAGAACAGGTGATGTCATTAGGTGCGAAGTTTGTGGAAGTAAAAGCTGATGAAAATGCCGAGACCAGCGGTGGCTATGCCAAAGAGATGAGCGATGACTATAAACAGCGCCAATCGCAGGCGATTCACGATACACTGAAAACGCAGGATATTGTAATTTCCACTGCACTTATTCCTGGAAAACCTGCACCAGAGCTGATTACCGAAGCGATGCTGAAAGATATGAAACAGGGCAGCGTGATTGTGGATTTAGCCGCTGCTTCGGGCGGGAATTGCAAGCTTACAAAAGTAGATGAGATTACCATAGCGCATGGGGTAACGTTGATTGGTTACAGCAACCTGCCAAGCCGTGCGGCGGCGGATGCTACACCGCTTTATGCGCGCAATCTGTATCATTTTGTATCGACCCTGATGGTAAACAAAGAAAAGCAGTTCGCTATCGATTGGGAAGATGAACTTATTAAAGGAACGCTTGTAACCAAGGATGGCACGAACGTGCATCCTGCACTTGCAGCATAGGAGAGCCCTCATGGTTGATATTTCAAACCTTACTGAACAAGCAAACGAGCTGGCCGAAAAATCGGCAGCACTTTCGCAGCAAACCAAAGCATTGCAGGACCAGCTTTTGACAAGTGGATCGGTTGATCCGTTTATTTTTGGAATTACGGTGTTCGTGCTTGCATGCTTCGTGGGATATTATGTGGTGTGGCGCGTGACCCCTGCCCTGCATACACCGCTTATGAGCGTTACGAATGCGATTTCGGGCATTATTATTGTGGGCGCTGTGGTGGCGCTTGGGCCGCAGGGATTCAGCTTTTCGCATGTGCTTGGGTTTTTTGCAGTGGTACTTGCATCGGTTAACATATTTGGCGGCTTTGTGGTTACGCAACGCATGTTAGAGATGTTCAAGAAGAAGGAGAAATAGCCATGCCATCACTTGCGTATATTGCCTATCTTGCCTGTGCTATTTGCTTCATTATGGCATTGCGTGGTCTTTCTTCTCCCACCACTGCGCGTCAGGGCAATATGTATGGTATTGCGGGTATGGCACTTGCAGTGCTTACTACCTTGGCGTTACCACAGGTTGAAAACTATTTTGTCACACTCATCGGCATCGCACTTGGTGGTGCTGTGGGCTGGGTGGTTGCAAAACGTATCCCCATGACTTCGATGCCGCAACTGGTTGCTGCGTTTCACTCGCTCGTTGGACTTGCGGCGGTGCTGATTGCGATGGCGGCGCTATGGGCACCAGAGGCCTATAATATAGGCACTACGGGTAATATCCATCTAGGATCACTCATCGAAATGAGCCTTGGGGTGGTGATTGGCGCGATTACTTTCACAGGGTCGATTGTGGCCTTTGCCAAGCTGCAAGGCCTCGTTTCGGGCTCTCCCCTGCGATTCAAAGGGCAGCATCAGATGAATGCGCTGCTTGGCGTAGTGATGATACTTTTACTTATGTTGTTTTGTGCCACGGAATCGAAATTCCTGTTTGTGCTTATGATTCTGCTGGCCTTTGCGCTTGGCGTATTGCTCATCGTGCCAATTGGTGGGGCCGATATGCCGGTGGTGGTATCCATGCTCAACTCCTATTCAGGCTGGGCGGCGGCTGGCATTGGCTTCACGCTTGGCAACCCCCTACTCATCATTGCTGGCGCGTTGATTGGGGCGAGCGGCGCGATTCTATCGTACATCATGTGTAAGGCAATGAACCGATCGATTATCAATGTGATTCTTGGTGGGTTTGGCACGGAAGCGGCAGCAGCTTCGGGTGATGCAAAGGAAGCACGCCCTGTTAAATCGGGATCTGCCGAGGATGCAGCATTTTTGATGGCGAATGCTAGCAGCGTGATTATTGTTCCGGGTTACGGGATGGCAGTGGCACAAGCACAGCACGCCGTGCGTGAACTGGCTGAAGAACTCGAGAAAAAAGGTGCACATGTGCGCTACGCGATTCACCCAGTGGCTGGGCGCATGCCAGGGCATATGAACGTGCTGCTTGCCGAAGCCAATGTATCGTACGATGCGGTGGTGGAGTTGGAGGAAATCAACAATGATTTTTCGACCACCGATGTGGTGTATGTGATTGGCGCAAACGATGTCACCAACCCTGCCGCCAAGACAGACCCAAGCAGCCCAATATACGGCATGCCTATTTTGAATGTGGCGGATGCCCGCACGGTTATATTCAATAAACGCTCCATGGCCGCTGGATATGCAGGCATTCAGAACGAGTTGTTTTATAAGGATAATACCATGATGCTGTTTGGTGATGCGAAGGTTGCAACCGAAGGATTAGTGAAGTCATTAAAGGCGCTTTAGGTTTCCTTCATAAAAAGGTAACTAATATGCGATAGGCTTTGGGGTATGAACACAAACCTCATAGATGCCACTATAATAGACACTGCGTTTGAAAAAGCGCGCGATGACTTACCTCGTCTGGTTGAAAGATACTCGTTGTACAATCGATTAGATGCGCATCACAAGGCAAGTCTACCTGGTATGTTATTATCAACACTCGAAATAATGTCTTTCTTTGCTTCTTCAGGAAGCCTCACTAAAGATAAGGCATATGATTATTTGGGCAGCTTTGATAATACTTACAGAGGCAAATCCTGTGCTGATTTAGGTGAAACCCTCTCGAATCATATTCGGAAATCGCTAGGGCTTGATACCATTCGGGTTTCTGCAACTTCACTAACTCATGTTGAGAGAATGGCACTAAAAAACATTGCTCAATTTACAAATTTAACCGAGTCGGCATCTAATCCACATATCTCAGTGGACACATTCAGCAATGCATTGATTCAATCGGCCAGTAATGTCCTTAATCGCTCAAAAACCGACCCCAGTATGTATATGGGTGATTTTGAAAAAGACTTGTTAAGTAGAGAGATACTTTATTTTTCGGAAGCCAAGAAAGCTAAGAAAGGCGAAGTTCCTAGGCCTGAAAGAAAAATATTTCGTGAAGCATCTGGATTCAATAGCGATGCCTTACGGCATTTTCACCACTCACCAGTTGAAAAAATGCCTGCTAGTAATAATCCTTACCGAGTAAGTATGATATCCTTACGTGGTGTCGATGTATTAAATGCCTATGAACTTATGAAATCAAAGAGTAGCAGTGCTGGATATAAAAATGCTGTCTCCATTATTTTCTCTGAACTTGCGGATACACTTTCACGACAGGCAGCCCCATCGCGCTAAATACAAAAAAGGCGGCTAAATAGCCGCCTTTTTCGTGTGTGATTCAATCCTCTAGCTCTAGTCAAAATGTTCGGACTTTTTGCGAGCGAGTTTGCGGGCACGGCGAACAGACTCAGCTGCTTCGCGCACGCGCTTTTCGGATGGTTTCTCATAGTGCTTGCGCATCTTCATCTCACGGAAAATACCTTCACGTTGCATTTTCTTTTTCAGTGCACGGAGTGCCTGATCGATGTTATTATCGCGTACAGAAACTTCAACCACGCGCGTTACCTCCCCTCTAAAGTTCGCTAGAATTTCAATGGAGGCAGATATTATGCAGGATTGTGGATAATGTCGAGGCCGAAGTTGCAGTATTCTAGGGAAATTTGCATATTCGCAGCCTCACACACCCCATAAGAGGTTCCCATGGCAAACAAATCAGGCGGCGTTGAAGCCAGCAAACTCAAGCAATATATTGAACGTATTGAGCGTTTGGAGGAAGAAAAAGCAGCCCTAGCCAGCGATGTACGCGATTTGTTCGCGGAAGCCAAGGCAAACGGGTTTGACACTAAAACCATGCGTCAGGTACTTAAACTGCGCAAAATGGAAGCTAATGAGCGCACCGAGCAGGAATATATGCTCGATTTATACAAGCGCGCGCTTGGCATGGCTGTGGAATACGACGAAGCGGCGTAACGGTTAATGCAGCCAGCTGACGCCGCATTTTACGCCGATGTTATCTTGTACCTACATATCGCCATAGTGGCGGCAAACATCCTACCTGTGCCGATTATCGTTATGGGAGCCTGTAAAGGCTGGAGGTTTGTGCATAGCCTATGGTTTCGCATAGGCCATATTCTTATGATGGCTATTGTGGCCGCACAAGCATGGATGGGTGAACTTTGCCCCCTCACCATTTGGGAGCGGCGTTTGCGTGAAATGGCTGGGGACGTCACCTATCAAGGTGCATTTATAAGTCATTGGATGCAGGAATTGTTATATATTGACGCCCCCGCAATTTTCTTTACCGCGCTATACTCTGGATGGCTGATTCTCATCGCAGCGCTCCTTTACTTTGTTCCAATACACATACGCTCAACAAAGACAAAGCCCCCGATTCCATTTAAGGAATAACGGGGGCTTCTTTAACGAGGGTAGCGTGTACCCCCTGAATGCCGGACATCTGCCATTCAAGGCACGTCCGGATTAGTTGGCTGCGCGCATGATGCTACGCAGCCGTTCGCGCCTTTACGCAGCATCATGATGATGCTGGTATTGACCGCGAAGTCTTAGCAGCTCTTCTTTTAGTAAGAGCTTTTGTTTCTTGAGTGTTTGAATCAATGGGAAATCGGGAAGTGGGCGAACTGTTTCATCGGTGATGAGGCGTTCAAGTTTTCCGTGTTTTTCTTCGAGCATAGAGAGGTGCGTAAATAGTGACATGCCGTATTTCCTTTTCTTGGGTTGAGACCTTAAGGAATCACGAATAAAACGTTTCGTGAAGACATGTCTATTAGAAGCAAACTTGCCTTCATATGGCAAGGGTGAATTGAGTCAAGAAAAAATAAATATAATTACGCTTGTAGATGGTATTTTATTTATTGTTATTTCACCGAATGTTGCGCATACGCCACTAGACGAAAGTTTAATGGATGCGTGCCTTGGCGTTTTCACGTCATATTTTTTACCTAATCCCTTGACCTACATAGATTGTTATCGTCACACTACGGCTGGTTATCCACAGTAAAAACACTTGATAAGTCGCTGTATATACGCTAAAAACACAAGACTTGCAGCAAGTGAATCGCCACAGAGCGCATAGGATTGCAAGAAATGCATCGGGTAAGCAAAGCACCTAATCTGAAAGAGCGTTGCTATGTTACCTATGGTTTTACGATTTACATCCTCACCTTTTGCACGCGCACGCATGCTTGAATGCCTTGGCGCAGCCTTGTTTGTGGGCGCTATTGTTTCGGCTTTTGCGATGATGAGCTATCATCCTGCCGATCCCTCCTTTAACCAGTCTGGCACGGAAGCGGCTTCCGTTCATAACTGGATGGGTGTTACGGGTGCGTATATTGCGGATGTGCTAAAACAGGTGTTTGGCTGGGCATCAGTATTTCTGGTGTTGGCGCTTGTAGGTTGGGGATGGCGGCTGGTGCGCAAAGAGGTAAGCCGCGGTACATGGCTTAAGCTTATTGCCCTTGTGTGCGCAACCATTTCCATTTCTACATTTTTTGCGTTGATTGATGCCGCGACCGATACCAGTGTGCTTGAAAGAGCTGGCGGATCAATTGGAGTGGTGATTGGTATTGCC
>JAIXZB010000118.1 GCA_027489915.1 Rickettsiales bacterium
AATATAATTTGATATCCGAAACAGGGCCATCGCACGCGCCGCAGTTTGTTATCGAAGTTTGTGTAAAAGGGGGCTACACTGCACAGGCTACGGCTGGAACCAAGAAACAAGCCGAGCGCATTGCGGCTGAGGCGCTGCTGAAAACATTAGGAGCAGTATGAGCGAGATTTCATCTACACGGTGCGGCTTTATTGCCCTCATAGGGGCGCCAAACGCAGGAAAATCAACGCTTATGAACCGTATTGTCGGCGCTAAGATTTCGATTGTCACACCTAAAGCGCAAACCACGCGCTCACGCGTTACAGGTGCTGTTATTAAAGAGAATGCGCAGCTTGTATTTGTTGATGTTCCGGGTGTGTTTAATGCCAAGCAACGTTTTGAAAAAGCGATGGTCGATTGTGCATGGTCGGGTGCAGATGAGGCTGATGTTATTGTGTTTGTATATGATGCTTACCGCAAGCCGACAGAGGAAACAGAGCAGGCTTTGGCGCGCATTGCACAAAGCAATAAGCCACGGATACTGGTTATCAATAAAGTTGATGCTTTGAGCGATAAAAGCACTCTTTTGCCGCTTATCGAATGGTTTCAATCTAAACTCGATTTTCCATCAATTATTATCCTTTCCGCACTCACGGGAGACGGGGTGAACGACCTTGTGGCGCGCATTATTTCCTATTTGCCCGTGGGCCCTTGGCTTTATGATGCCGAACACCTCACCGATGTTCCTAAGCGCTTGCTTGCTGCAGAACTCACGCGTGAGCAGTGTTTTTTCAAATTACGTGAAGAATTGCCATATAGCTTGATGGTGGAAACAGAAAGCTATGAAGAGTTCAAAAACGGTTCGGTAAAAATTAATCAGGTGATTACAGTACAAAATGAACGCCAGAAAACAATTGTGCTGGGTAAATCTGGTGCCATGTTGAAGATGATAGGCGAGGCGGCACGTAAAGAAATTGAGCGTAATTGGGGCCAGAAGTGCCATTTATTTTTGTTTGTGCGTGTGCGTGAAGATTGGAAAGATAAGCCCGAGCATTACAGTACATTGGGGCTAAATTATTAGGGGATTTCATGCAATGGGTCGATGAGGCATTGATTCTCGATTGCGGGAAATATGCCGAGCATGCGGCTATAGTGCATGTGTTCACCCCGCATAATGGTCGTTACAGCAGTGTGAGTAAGGCGGCACTTGCAAGCCGTAATCGTGCAATTTATCAGCCGGGAAATTTGGTACAGGCAACATGGAAAGCTCGTATGCCAGAGCACATGGGCGTCATTACATGCGAACTTGTCCAATCATTTTCTGCAACCGTTATGGGGGATATGGTAAGGCTCACTGCCCTAACCACTGCCTGTTCTCTTATCAAATTTATGATGCCCGAGCGTGATCCGCATCCTGCACTATACATGAATCTTAGAGCATTATTGCTTGCTATTGCTCACGCAGATGCATTGGTGTGGCAAAGTCTTTATGCAAGGTTTGAGCTTCTGCTGCTGCGTGAGTGTGGTATTGGGCTTGATTTATCGGAATGTGCGGCATCCGGTGTACGAGAAGACTTGATTTATGTATCCCCCAAATCTGGTCGTGCGGTAAGTGCTATTTCTGGCGCGCCTTATCATGATAGATTGCTCCCGTTACCTGCTTTTTTGCTTGCGGAATCAGACGAAGCGGATTTGCCCAGTATATTACAGGGATTACAGCTTACGGGATATTTTCTTGAGAACTACTGGAATATTACGCACCATAAGGATTTGCCTGCTTCACGAGATAGATTGATACTATTATTGTCGCGCCAATAATTTTGTAATCCTTCACAAACCTGTCACATTTCTATGGCATAGTAATACTAGATAAACAGGGAATATTATGGCGAACGCACCAGCTACACCTACCAGCCAACCAAATGCAGCGCAGCGCACGCATTCAGCGGTGACGGGTACAGGAGCCACTCTGACTGAAAGAGCAGGTAATATTTTTACCGGCGTTACAGACTGGGCTAAAAATAAAACGGGCTGGGAGTGGGCTGGCATCGCTGCGGGTGGATTACTCGCATGGGTTATCGGTAATGCATTTGGTGGTGGTGGTATCTTGGGTATGATTATCAGTGCTATGCTTATTGTGCCTATGGCAATAGGGGGTAGCAATATGTTCAACTCCTTTGGTTCGGGAGCACAATCTGCTTCGCAATCTAATCAACGCCAGCCGCAAAGAAGCGCGTCGCCTGATCAACATCGTGGTCAACGATATGAGCGCACAAGGGTTTCGGAGCTTTCGGATGGAATTCAGCTTCAGCAGGGTAATATTTCTCCTGCAGCGCTTGCACAAGCGCGTGAAGTGGCTTTTGAGCCTGTAACTAACTCTGCGGAAGCGGCTGTATTGCCTGCGCGTCCAGTAGAGCCAAGGGCCATTGGTTAATATCACGTAAAACACTTGCCAATACTGCGGTTTTCGCTAGTTTCCCAGCATGGTTGAATCTCAGTCTTCTCAAATTGTGGATGTATCGTTTAAGGATGCGCTTGGTGAGCGCTATCTTGCCTATGCGCTTTCAACGATAACTTCACGTTCGCTGCCTGATGTGCGCGATGGCTTGAAGCCAGTGCATCGCCGTTTGCTGTATGCTATGATGATACTGCGGCTAGACCCTGCCTCGGGTTTCAAAAAATGCGCCCGAGTGGTGGGGGATGTGATTGGTAAATTCCACCCTCATGGCGATGTGGCGGTGTATGATGCTCTGGTGCGCTTGGCGCAGGATTTCGCGGTGCGTTATCCGTTGGTTGAAGGGCAGGGAAATTTTGGCTCTGTTGATGGCGATAATGCAGCTGCAATGCGTTACACCGAAGCGCGCCTTACCGATATTGCGGTTGCACTGCTTGAAGGAATTGATTCCGATACAGTCGATTTCCGTGCTACCTATGACGGTGAGGAGAGGGAGCCCTTGGTGCTTCCGGCAGGATTTCCAAATCTATTGGCAAATGGTTCGGAAGGTATTGCTGTAGGTATGGCAACTTCCATTCCGCCACATAATATCGGTGAGCTGTGCGATGCATTGTTGCATGTAATCAAGCATCCTAATGCTTCTATAGATGCCTTGCTAAATCATGTTCAGGGACCAGATTTCCCAACAGGCGGATTGATTACGGAAGCACGTGAAACATTGCTGCATGCCTATACCGAAGGCCGAGGAAGCTTGCGAGTTCGCGCCAGATGGGAACAAGAAAGTCTGAGCCATGGGCTCTATCAGATTGTGGTAACCGAGATTCCCTATCAGGTGCAAAAATCACGCCTTATTGAAAAAATGGCGGATTTATACCGTAATAAAAAATTACCGTTACTAGGTAACATACGCGATGAATCGACGGACAAAATCCGCTTGGTACTAGAGCCTAAATCGCGCTCTGTTGACCCAGAGATTCTTATGGAATCCCTTTTCAAAGTCACTGATCTTGAGGTGCGTTACAGCATGAATTTGAATGTCATTGATAGAAATGGCGTTCCGCGTGTGATGAATTTGCGTGAATTATTGCAGGCGTACCTAGATCACAGGCTTGAGGTTTTAGAGCGTAAGAGTCGGTTTAGGTTAGATCAGATTGCGCGCCGCCTCGAGATTTTGGAAGGCTTGCTCATTTGCTTTTTGAATCTTGATGAGATTATTCGCATTATTCGCGAAGAGGATGATCCAAAAGCAGAGATGGTAGCGCAGTTTGATCTGACGGAAACGCAAGTGGAAGCTATTTTGAACATGCGCCTTCGCCAATTGCGCAAGCTTGAGGAAGTGGAAATCAAGCGCGAACACAAGCTGCTTAAGGAAGAGCAAAAAACCCTCAAAGCACTTCTCAAAGATCAATCGCTACGCTGGAGTACAATTGCAGATGAAGTAAAAGCGCTCAAAAAGCGTTTTGGTGCGCATAAGGTGTGGGGACCACGTCGCACTGCGTTGACAGACGTGCCAACCATTCAGTTTGATTCTGCTGAGGCGTTTATTGAAAAAGAGCCTATTACTGTTGTATGTTCACGGCTCGGCTGGATACGAGCTTTCAAGGGGCATCATGATGTTTTGCCAGATTTGAAATTCAAAGAAGGGGATTCTGAGGCATTTCAATTCAAAGCAAAAACTACAGATAAACTGGTAGTATTTGCCAGTGACGGAAGATTTTTTACCCTTGGCTGCGATAAACTGCCAAGCGCCAAAGGGCAGGGAGAGCCTGTTCGTTTGATGGTGGATATGGATAATCAAACAGAGATTGTGTCACTGTTTGTGCATGAGCCTACGCGTAAACTGCTTATTGCCAGCGAATCTGGCCGTGGTTTTGTGGTTGAAGAAAAAGATGTGGTTGCTCAGACCCGCAATGGCAAACAAGTGCTTTCAACGGATGCAAATAATAAAGCCCATTTATGTGTTGAGGCTGTGGGCGATCACGTGGCTGTAATTGGTAGTAACCGCAAGTTACTCGTTTTCCCTCTGGATCAGGTGCCTGTGATGAAGCGTGGGCAGGGCGTTGCATTGCAGAAATACAAGGGTGCGGTTTTAGCGGATGCGAAGGTGTTTGCGGTTGCAGATGGCTTAAGTTGGTTGATTGGCGATAGAGTGCGCACTGAGCATGATATCACTCCTTGGCTCGGCACGCGTGCAGGACAAGGTAAATTGCCACCTGTGGGCTTTCCAAGAACCAATCAGTTTGGCTAGTTATCTTCTCTGATTATGCGGCTTGCGGGCCAGCGTACAAGAATTTGAAATGTTTTATCTGGTAATGTTCTAGTTTCCATGCTGCCTTCATGCATAGCTATTAGTAATCTTGCTAGCGCGATGCTCAAGCCTTGGCTTCTTTGCGGCTTTAGCGAGAGATCTAGTCCCGATGTCGTTCTGCTGCGATAATTATCGCGTTCGGCATCTGCACCATAACCGAATATTATGTGTAGCTCATCACCCTTGTCTTGTATTGCGATGCGGATTACGTCGCCAGCAGTGATGTGAGATGCGCACTCATGCAGTAATGTTAGAAGCAATTGTCTAAACCTAAGTTCATCTGCCTTAATTAATATACTCTCGCCGATGAAATCCAATTGTATGTCAAAGTTTTGACCCTCTTTTTCTTTAAATTGGCGCACTATTTTTTGCAGGGTTGTGGTGATTTCAATCTGGCTTTCCTTCATTAAAATCAGACCTGATTCAGCTTCTGTAATGGAGCGAATATCTTGCAATACCAAATGCACTTGCTGAGCGAGATCGTAGATTTCCAATGCGTTCTGTTGGTATTTTGCATTGGGAAGTGGGCCGAAATGCTGGTCTTTTAAGGTTTCTGCCTGTGCTTGAATTTGCATCACGGGTTCGCTTAATTGCTGCCCTACCTGTTCATAGAATTCTGCTTTTACCTGATGAGTAATACGGGCAGCTTCTTTGATTTTCAACAGATCGGCATTTTTACTTCTAAGCTCGGATTCAACTCGTCTGCGTTCTTCGAGATATTGGTATAATCTCTGAATTTCATGTTCAAGATGCTCAATTTCAAGAGGCCCTTGCGTAGGTCCAGGAGTGATTCTATCTCCACGCGCGATTCTGCTTACATAGTGGGTGAGTTGAATAACAGGCTGGATAATTCGTCGTTTTACTAGCCACAACACATATAGCAGAAACCCTGCAATAGCACATAGCTGCGATATTTGAGGGATAAGCGCACTTTGAACAGATTCTGCGCTGCGCTCTGCATCGTAGCCAAGAAATATGATGTATGGATATTCTCCCGAACGTTCGTAATAAGAGTAAATGTTGGATTTATTCCATATCTGAGGCCGTGAAATGATACCTGTTGGGGCACTATCGAAATCAATGTCAGCCAATTCTTTTATATTAAAGTTTTCTGAGAAAAAATCCACGTCGCTAGAGTCTTGCGTTAGAAGTGTGAGCGAGAGATTGGTTATGGCAAAGCTGATGCCTTGCTCTTTAATTACTTTGCTTATTTCCCTTGTAAGGCTTGTGATATCAAGGCTTAAAATCAAGGCGCCTATGTATACGCCTTTTTTGTTAGTAATTCCCAAGCTAAGTGGAAGCACCCATTTGTTGCTAATTCTCCCGTGAATCGGTTTTCCGATGTGTAAGACCCATGGCTGCGTGATGGACTTCTTGATATAATCGCGGTCTGAAATGTCGATGGGTTGTTTGAGAATGCCTGTTACACTGGAATCGACCAGCATTTGCTCGGCATTTCCCCAAGAGAAGAAACTGCTTTTTGCATAGTCTTTTCTGTCAAATGATTGGAATAAGAGATTGATCTGATCGAGATCAGGTTCTTTCATGTTAGCGATTTGCCTGCCAACAGACTCTAGAATGTATGATGCGTTTTCGATTTCAACGATAAGAGCGCGATCTATCCTGAGTGATTCATTTTCGAGTTGTTTTAAGATTTTTTCTCCATTTTCTGCGTGGGTTTGACGCGCCACCCAAATGGAGACCACAATTAAAATAAAGAAAATGAACAGCGACAACATAGTGAAGTCGCGGCTTAAGGAGGGTTGTGTGCGAATGCGCATCATTTCATGATTATGCACGTTATATCGATTTGTTCCAGCGAATATAGATACTAGTTTAGCGTGAAGAAGCCCTAGCTTAATGCTTTTTGGGGGGCATGAAGCTTGTCTTCATAAACAGCATTTTCAATGACTGTAGATGATGGTGTGTTGTTTTGCTCTACAGCTGGGATATCAAGATGAAATTTGTGTTTTTCAACGTTGGTAATGCCTTCTTTTTTATATTCTTTAATTACCTTTTTCTCTTCGCGATTAAATGCAGAGATATGGCCAATCACGAAGGTGGCAGCAGCCACTAAGGCGCTATAGACAAGGTCTACTGATAAGTTGCTAAGGTAGCCTTTGTAACGATCCACGCCATTACGTAGCTTCCCATTATCAATATAGTGTTTTTCACCATACATCTCGATATTTCTTTTGGCGCCTTTATCCAGATAATTTTCAATGGATGTCGTTGTTTTTTGTACGGATTCAAAGCGCGAGTTCTTGGTTGCATCATAGAGCCTGTTGCCCATGCGTTCGATTTTTTTGTTGAGTCCTTCAAAGGTTTGTTTTTGTGTTGTTAGATTTATTATATTGGTTTTATCACTCGCAAATGCAAAGTGTGTGGCGACAATACCTATTACTGGCAAGGTTCTGCCTTTTATCATATCGCCCCAGTTTAGTTTAGGCGCTGATTCTAGGTAGGAATGCCGTGCTTGCGTCAGTTGTTTGGTGTTGTCATCTGGGTTGCTAGGTCCAAACCAGGCGTCAAATTTCTTTACCAGACTAACTTTTGCATCTTCCATTATTTTAATAGGTACTAATACGGTGTAACCACCAGGTAATAGAGCAATAACCGAAAATAAGCTGCGTGCGAGTGTGCTTGCTTCTTCTGGCTTGTCTTTGAAGAAGGCTTTGAATGGCTTGCTATCGGCCATTTTTTGGCCGAACGTTTTATAGATAGGGCGAAAGAGATTTTCCATCGTATCTGCAAGTTTGATAGATACGAGTGCGTTTGCTAACCACCCAAATAATGCCCAAGAGAGGGCATTAAACACTTTCTCCCCTCGTGTTTGAGGGGGAGGGGTATTTTGATCAAAATTCAGTTCAATGCCTTTTCCCCAGCCATGGTGTGCTGGTGCGCTTGTCTGTTGTGAATTTATTTTATCCACTTGGTTCATTTTTTAATTAGGCTCTTTCTAATTGGTTCGTTGAGATGACATGGCCATCATATTGTGGTGATTGGATGTTTGGGCTGGGCTTGTGTGTTGATTTGTTTTGTGCGTCACTAGCCTGCTCTAGTTGTTGAGTATCGCTGTATAAGCCTGCTGTGCGTATTACTGGCTTTTCAATATGCGGTGTTTGCTCAGGTTCCTTACGCAGGAATGAGAAATTGCGTATTAGCCAGTTATTCATGGGCTTTATGCTAACTGCAGTAATGATGGTGTAAATTATATCTGAGAAGCCATACTTAAGCAGTGAGGCGACTTCTGGATTTTTTGCATTAGGTTTTACTTCCTGACCACTGGTGCGCAGAAGAAAGTTGTTTATGGGGGTTGCAACTTTAGTGGGGATCAACTCAGCAGCTTGTAAGCCTTTAGTTTCGGTGAATTTATCAAATCCTCTAAAATCCTTACCTATCGGCGAATTGATTTTCTCTGCGGCGCGTCCAATAAGATTCTTTTCAATTCCAAATGTGCGTGCAGATAATTGTACGGCAACGACACTTCCTACACGCGCAAGAGCGGTGCTTGTTAAGGTTGGGCGTATTTCTTGAGCAATACGTTCGTGAGCGGCAGAAACTTCTTCGGGCAGTTCAGTATTGGCGCCATAATGTTTCTTGTCCAACCACTGAACGATTGAAGTTTTCTTATCTTCAAAGAATTTAATTACGGGAATCATTATATGCCCGCCTAATGTAAGGACTAGCGCACCAGACATAACATTTGCACGGTCTTTTCGTACCTCAGGGCTTGCTTCGGCAAAACCTTTGATGTTGCTGGTGGGCCAGCTACGTTCAAACCAGCTGCGAAGGTCAGTATAGACCTCTTTAACCATTCTAGGTGTTCCGTCTTGTTTTCTACCAAGAATTGGAGACTGCCACTTCGAATGTAATGTTAAATAGGTAAGTAAGCTTGAGAAGCCTAAATTTACACCAAAGCCAAACACTTGATACACGAGCGTATTGTATATTTTTTCACCCCAAGTTTTTTTACTGCCATCAATCAGTGGTTTGGAATCAGTTTCTTTCTGTTTTGGATTTACATTGAGTGCGCCTGTGGTGTCGCCAATCAGAACAGTTTTGGCGGCATTCTCACCACGCGCCAGGTTTACCTTATCGATGGACTCGATTGGCAAATTATCTATATTTTGCGTCTGTAAGTGTGTGTTCATGCCTTCACAAGATGGATTTTCTCATTTCTGATAATAACAGAAGGTAGCCGCTGCTTTTGTGAAGCTTTTATGAAAGCTATTGTATTAACACGAGATTATTTTAGCGGTTTAGCAGCATGAAAAAGGCGGCATGTTGCCATGCCGCCTTTATTTTTTGAGGGTGGGACTGAACTAGAAGTCCATGCCGCCCATGCCGCCCATACCGCCCATGCCACCAGCGCCACTTGCAGCAGCTTTGGTATCTTCTGGTTCATCGGCGATGAGTGCTTCGGTAGTAATCATCAGGCCCGCAACTGAAGCAGCATCTTGCAAGGCAGTGCGCACTACTTTGGTTGGGTCGATGATACCTGCTTTGAACATATCTGTATATTCGAGGCTTTGTGCATCAAAACCATAGCTGGTATCATCGGA
Organism: Rickettsiales bacterium; assembly: GCA_027489915.1. Classification (GTDB taxonomy): domain Bacteria; phylum Pseudomonadota; class Alphaproteobacteria; order Rickettsiales; family UBA3002; genus JAIXZB01. The sequence continues at coordinate 9,308 of JAIXZB010000118.1, forward strand.
TTCCAGCAATTTGCCTGCTACAACAGCACCGTCTAAGCCAGCATTTTCGACAATCTGGCGGATTGGCGATTGCAAGGCGCGTTTTATGATGTTGATACCTGCTCGTTCATCATCGTTGCTAGCTTTTACCTTATCAAGTGCACGTGATGCATAGAGTAGGGTAACGCCACCGCCTGGAACAACGCCTTCTTCTACCGCAGCGCGGGTAGCATGGAGGGCGTCATCAACGCGGTCTTTACGCTCTTTTACTTCGAGTTCAGATGCGCCACCTACTTTCAGAACGGCAACACCGCCTGAGAGTTTTGCCAAGCGCTCCTGCATTTTCTCTTTGTCGTAATCAGAAGAGGTTTCTTCCATTTGCGCTTTGAGCTGTGTGCAACGCGCTGCGATTTCTTTTTTATCGCCTGCGCCATCCACAATCGTGCAGTCATCCTTGGTAATAACTACTTTTTTCGCTTTACCCAGCATGTTCAGGTTTACGCTTTCCAGCTTGAGGCCGATATCTTCGCTAACCACCTGACCTTTAGTGAGAATCGCGATATCTTCCATCATCGCTTTACGGCGATCACCAAAGCCAGGGGCCTTCACTGCAGCCACTTTTAGACCTCCGCGAAGTTTGTTCACTACGAGTGTTGCAAGCGCTTCACCTTCAACATCTTCTGCAATGATAAGAAGTGGGCGTTGTGATTGCACTACCGACTCAAGCACTGGTAGCAATGGCTGAAGACCGGAGAGTTTTTTGTCGAACAGGAGAATAAATGGATTTTCCAGCTCAACGGTCATTTTTTCAGCATTGGTGATAAAGTATGGTGAAAGGTAGCCGCGATCAAAGTTCATGCCTTCAACTACTTCGATTTCAAAGGCAAGACCTTTGGCTTCTTCTACCGTAATCACACCTTCACGGCCCACTTTTTCCATGGCTTCGGCAATTTTGCTGCCGATTTCTTTGTCACCGTTCGCTGAAACGGTGCCTACTTGAGCGATTTCATCTTGCGATTTAATGGTTTTCGATTTTTTCTGAACTTCGGCAATGACCGCTTCTACTGCTTTATCAATACCACGCTTGAGATCCATAGGGTTAAGGCCCGCTGCAACGGCTTTGCTGCCTTCTGCGAAGATGGCTTGTGCAAGTACAGTTGCGGTGGTGGTGCCATCGCCTGCTAAATCATTAGTTTTGCTTGCCACTTCACGGAGCATTTGTGCTCCCATGTTCTGGAATTTGTTTGGCAAAGTCACTTCTTTAGCCACTGAAACCCCATCTTTAGTGATGCGTGGGCCGCCGAATGATTTTTCGATAACCACGTTACGGCCTTTTGGCCCAAGGGTTACTTTTACTGCGTTTGCAAGAATGGTTGCGCCTTTGAGGATTTCCTCGCGAGCATTTGCACTAAATGCTAATTGTTTAGCTGCCATTGTTATCTCCTATCTATATGATTATTAAGCGGCTTTTTTGCCAGATGATTTTTTATCAATGATGCCCATGATGTCGGATTCTTTCATGATCAAGAAATCTTCACCATCGAGTTTCACTTCGGTTCCTCCCCATTTGCCGAAAAGTACCAAATCACCAGCTTTAACATCGGGGGTAACTAATTTGCCCGTATTGTCGCGAACACCTGGGCCAACAGCAATAACTTCACCTTGTACAGGCTTTTCTTTAGCTGTGTCAGGGATGATGATGCCGCCAGCGGTTTTTTCTTCTTGTTCCAAGCGACGCACAATAACGCGGTCATGTAATGGACGAATTGATGTCATAACATCTCCTTCTTATGGTTTGTGAAATAATTATTAGCGAGATCCAGCTTTTCTGCGGCTTCGCGTGAGTTGCGTTTGGCATATAGGTGGCATGCGTAGGTGTGTCAAGATTGCTTCGTGAATTTTTTGTCATCTCTTCTGTAAAGCGTTTCATAGCGTTTGCTTGTCGGGAAGGGGGAGAGAGGATAATAATAACATATGTTCAAAGTTTTCCCTCAATGCCCGTTATGTCCTAGATTGGTTGCGTTTCGCTGCTCTAATGCCAAGAAATATAAGGATTTTTTTAACGGCGCAGTGCCTTCTTTTGGCGGTTTAGATGCATCACTTCTTGTGGTTGGGCTTGCCCCGGGGCTCAAAGGGGCAAATGCAACAGGACGTCCATTTACAGGAGATTTTGCAGGCGATATCTTGTACGCAGCGCTCACAAATCATGGATTCGCTGAAGGTATTTATGCAAAGCACCGTAATGATGGTCTTAAGCTAAGGGATGTGCGTATTACCAATGCCGTGCGCTGTGTGCCGCCAGAAAATAAGCCCGAGTTAGATGAAATACTCCATTGCAATGCTTTTTTAAGAGATGAAATTGCAGCAATGCAAAACCTTAAGGTTATACTAACTCTAGGTAATGTATCTCATGGTGCTGTATTGCGGGCACTTGGCTGCAAACAGTCAACTTTTAAGTTTATGCATGCTGCAGAGCATGTCGCTTCAATAAAAGGTAATGCAGTTATTGTAATTAATTCCTATCATACATCTCGCTATAATATTCAAACCCGAAGGCTAACAATAGAGATGTTTGATTCAATTATTAGTAGGGCAAAGCAGCTTATTTTAGTGGGCTAAAATAGATTATTGAGTTTATTGGAAATACCTTGGAAAAGACCAGGTCCATTTTCACCAATATCGCACAGCGGGGTGGAATCAAAGCGCAGCCTGCACCAGCCGCCCTCAGGCCGTTCGCATGCCAGTCCATCGAGTGTTTGGCGGGTACTGTGAACCTTGAGGGTTTCTTTGAATTTTCGGCATGAATGGCCATGATTGTTTTTGAAGACACCAAAAGGGGTTATCGTTCCATCGATGTTGTAATGTGCCCAGCGATGTGGATAGCCTGACTTTTTATTATTCATTACCCAAAAAAAAGTATCGCTGTAAAATTTAAGCTCCTGCGGCGTCATTTGACTTAATAAATCATCGCTAAATTTGCTGTTGCCATCTTGCGTTTTTTTTACAGGCTGAATAATTGGAATCGGTTGCTTGTTTTTTCCTACCACACGTTGTTGCGGGGCTTGAATAGGCTGTGTTGTATTATTCTTGGGCCAAAAAAAGAAAAATAATACTCCAAACAAAATAACCGTTCCGACAAAGTTTTTAGCGAGCATACGAAGCGGTAGAAGCACCAATGTGATACACAGATTTATAATGCTACTGATGAGTTTTATTATCATGATATCCGTAATTAATGAGGTTTGATGTTACCAGAAACCTACGCGCTCTTTTACTTCATTTATGATAGAACTGCTTATAAGCAGTGCGCGTTCTGTGCTTAGTTGCAGTATTGCATCCACTTCGTCTAGATTAGCCATTAATTCGCGCATACGTGCTGTGATTGGCCCTATTTTGCTCACAGCAACATCTGCGAGGTTGGTTTTGAACTGAGAAAAGCTGCTAGATGCATATTGTGCGGTTATGGATTCTATGGATTCACCTGAGAGTACAGCGTAAATTTGCAGTAAATTAGCTGCTTCTGGGCGGGTTTCTTGGTCATAACTTATGCCTTCCACCATATCTGACTTGGCTTTTTTGAATTTGGCTGCAATGGAGTCAGCGTCATCAGTTAAGTTAATGCGTGACCAATCGGAGGCATCGGATTTACTCATTTTCTTTGTGCCATCGCGCAGGCTCATGATACGCGCGCCTTCTTTCATAATCAGTGGCTCGGGCAGAGGGAAATACTCTTCATTGCAAAGTCTATTAAACGCGCCAGCTATATCGCGTGATAACTCTAGATGTTGCTTCTGGTCTTCGCCTACAGGAACATGTGTTGCTTTGTACACTAGAATATCTGCGGCCTGAAGTACGGGGTATCCGTATAATCCCAATGATGATTTTTCTTTATCTTTGCCCGCTTTCTCTTTGAATTGTGTCATGCGGTTAAGCCATCCAAGCGGCGTATTGCAACCGAGTATCCAGCCTAGTTCTGCATGCGCTGGGACGCTTGATTGCACTACAATGAGTGATTTAGTTGGGTTGATGCCGCATGCAATAAGTGCAGCAGCCGTTTCGCGTGTAGATTGGCGAAGTTTCTGAGGATCTTGAGGCACGGTTATGGCGTGTAAATCCATGATGCCAAAAATGCATTCCATGGAATCCTGCATGTCTACCCAATTACGAATAGCACCCAGATAATTTCCAAGATGCAGAGCGCCAGTTGGTTGAATGCCAGAAAATACGCGGGTCATAGGTTTTCCTTTACTGTTTTACTCTAAGTAACCGATTGTGTTTTATATTGCAACGCAATGAGAATTCCTGCCAATTTCATCAAACTGTCACATCTGATTTTATGCCTGTGTGCTATATATTAAATGAAAAAAATTTCATGAGTACAGATGCAGCCAGTTCCTACATTACATAACGATACTAAGTCTGAAGAGAATTTGTCGGAAAATTCTAAGCACTCAGTTGAGTTATCTGCGCCTACTCCAACTATTACACCTTCCGTAAATCACAAGCTATTGCAAGTTGCTTCGCAAAGCGATGTCGAGTGGGGGAAGTGGGTTCACAAGCACAAAAATGCTACTGAGTCTTTAGGGGGCTTTCTAGGCTATCAGATTATTCGTAATGCCTTAGCTGCGATACCCTATGGTGTTGCAACGGCAGGCGTTTGGCTTGGGATGGAAAAAATTGCTGAGAAAACTGCTGATAAAAACCCAAACATAGCTTCAGCTATGCGCTCTCCTCTGCGCGATGTGGTTATGATTGCAGCGGGGTTTACTCTGTTTCGTGGTACATTAAAAGTTGTGCGTTTCATGAAGGAGCGCTTGTTTAATCCAGCGCACACAGAAGAGCAATCTATTCAGGAAGTGCAAAACTTTAAAGAAAACCTCAAAGACACTTTCAGGGAGGTTGCACCTGCAGAGGTAGCTTCAACCCCTGCCGCGGCAATTGCGCTTGGTATCGGTCGTCGTTTCTGGAATCCTGCTGCTTTCATAGAAAAAGCAACGGGTGTGGTAGGCAAATCAGATGAGGTGCGTAAAGCTGCGGTGAACCAACATGCTGTTACGGGGCTTTTTAAATCCAGTTATCATGGCGGTAATCGCTGGGAGCATATTAAGCGAGTTTTTGGAAAAAAAGGTGGTTACCTGCAAGAAGCAGGCATAGTAGCAGCAAGCTTCGTACCTTTCTTTGAATTAGGTGACAGGCGTTATAAGGATGCGCAGGTATCAAGGGGCATATGGCTTAATGACCCAACAAGTTTAGTGCGCAAAAGTGATGAACAGGCTAAGGCTGAGCTTGTTGAAGGTGCTGCGTATATCGATAGTCAGAAGCCCGATAATCATGTGACCGATTCTACCAGCAGAATTCAAAATGATTTGGTACGAAAAAGTGCAGAATCACTTCATGCAACAGGGCATTTGCGTCCTACCGATGCTCCCACATTTGGATGTTTTGCTATGCGACGTGTAGTGCCGACTTTTATGGGTATTGGTGCATATGTGGCGGGAAAACGTTTAGCTTATCTTGGTATGGGAACAATACCTGAAAACTACAATGTAAATAAAAAAGGGCTGGGTGGATTTTTATCTAACCTTGGTAAAATTGCGCTTATAGAAGGGGCTGCAACGTCGCTTTTCTGGCTTAATTCATCGGTTATTGATAAATTTGAGCCTTGGTATGATAAAACTTTTAAGGATAATAAAGCGAAGCCGTTGACCGATCAGGAAATGCGTAAACATTATCTTGAGCTTCAAGCAAAGCTTGACGCGAAAGAAATGGAGCGCAAGGGCGGCATGACATCTGTTGGTTAAGTATTGCAATTGACTTTTATACCGCTAGATTGCGCCCATTATGAATAATTTCACCTCATCTGCGTATCCATTCACACGCATGCGTCGCCTGCGCACTGCTACTTGGATGCGTGAACTTGCTGCCGAAACACATGTGTTACCCAATGATTTGGTGTGGCCAGTATTTGTTGTAGAGGGCGAAGCTCAAAAAATACCAGTTAATGGTCTTGATGGGGTTTTTAGGTATAGCATAGACGTGCTGCTTGATGAGGTGGCGCGTACGTACGAGATGGGTATTCGTGCTATTGCTATTTTCCCCGTTGTGGATGCTACCGATAAGCACGATGACGCAAGAGAGGCTTTAAATCCTGATAATTTAATCTGTAAGGCTATACGCGCACTCAAGAAAGCATTACCCAATATGGGTATCATTGCAGATGTTGCTCTCGATCCTTACACACTTCACGGCCATGATGGGATTGTGGGTTTAGATGGCAATGTTGAAAATGATATCACTATCGATGTGTTGTGCGCTCAAGCAGTTGTCCTTGCTAAAGCAGGCGCAGATATTGTTGCACCTTCCGATATGATGGATGGCCGCGTTCGGGCGATTCGTGTGGCGCTCGAAGAAGCCGATTTGGTGAATACTGCAATTTTAGCATATTCTGCAAAATATGCTTCTGCACTTTATGGGCCGTTTCGTGAGGCTGTTGGTTCCAAAAAAGCAACGGGTGTCATTGATAAACGGACATATCAGATGAATCCTGCTAATGGAGATGAAGCGCTTCGTGAGGTTCATCTTGATATCGCAGAAGGTGCAGACATGGTTATGGTGAAGCCTGGACTTCACTATCTGGATATTTTGCAGCGTGTATCTGATGCAAGCGATGTTCCTGTAGCAGTTTATCACGTAAGCGGTGAGTATGCGATGCTAAGAACTGCTGCACAAGCTGGTCTTGTAGATTATAATCCGGTTCTTATGGAAACCATGGTGGCATTCAAGCGCGCTGGAGCGCGCTTTATTCTTACCTATGCAGCGCGCGATGTATGCGCGATACTCAATCAGCGTACAGAATAGCTTTGCACATCAATAATTCCGTTAATGATACGCTCTTTCACGTTTGATACTTTATCGACAAGGTTATTATCGAGCAGCTCTTTGTTATTCTCATCAACAGCATAATCTAGGGCTCCTTCTTTAAGCCCCAATGTTTTTATGCCTGGCTGCCATTGCCCTTCCTGCGCGCTTTTGAGTGCTTCATATACCGCTAAATCTACGCGTTTGACTAGGGAAGTTAGTACAAATCCTGGGTAAAGCCCGTTCTGGTTGGTATCTACACCAATGGCCAATTTATGGAACATCTGAGCTGCTTTGAGCGTGCCTTGGGTCGAGGCTCCTGCAGCGCCAAAAATTATATCCGCCCCACTATCGAATTGATCCTGCGCTAATTTGAAAGCGCGTTCTGGGTCATTCCATGCAGTTGCTGTGTCGCCAATCATATCTACATCAACGCGAATGCCTTTTTTGGCATATTCAGCGCCCTGTTTATAGCCCTCTGCAAAGTTACGAATAAGAGGAATATCCATACCCCCTACAAAGCCGATGTGATTTTTCTTACTTACAGTTGCCGCAATGAAACCCATTAAGAATGAGCCTTCGTGGTCCTTGAAAATAATCGATTGCACATTGGGATAGAGTGGGGGGGCAAGGCCATCCACTATGCTAAATCGGGTTTTGGGATAACTTTCTGCAAGATTTTGTACTGGAAGAACGTTTTGATTTCCCACAGCAATAATGGGAGAATAGCCTTTGCGAGCTATAGATTTTAGTGATTCATATATATCTTCCTTGGGGCGCATGGTGAATATTTGCACCTCTATACCAAGCTCTGTTTGCGCTTTTTCTGCCCCTTTGATTGCAGATTCCAAAAAAGAATGGCCTGCTTCTTTTTCGCCCGAAAGATATACAACGGCGGGTTTAAACACAGGTGAGCCAGGACCTTTAGCCTGTTCGGCATGCGCGGGGTGCCAAAGCATCACTAAGGCTGCTATGCTAGCTATTAAGTATTGTAGTGTAAAAACAGGAGGCAGTAGCTTCGACATCAAGCGCTTTCCTTGTGTTGTTCAATAGTATATCCTAGTTCTAAAGTGAGGGTTAGCAAGATTATATGCCTTTTTCCAGTGAATATACGGAGCGGCTGGCGTTATTTAAGCGCTATCTGAGGTCACGCAACGTAGATTTTTGGCTTCAGCCGATTAATGACGAATTTCAAGGTGAATACGTGCCAGCATATGCACAGAGATTACCATGGATTTCTGGCTTTGAGGGATCTGCGGGTATAGGAATTATTGCAGCAGATGAGTCAAAGCGCTCGGGGTTGTTGGTAGATGGGCGCTACATTGTGCAGGCATCAGAATCTATGGATACTGCTCTGTGGGATGTGGTGAATTCCGGTGATGTGAATATTTCGCAATGGATCTCTGAAAATGCTAAAGCGGGCGCTGTTGTTGCGAGTGACGCATGGCTGCATACTCAGGCTTCCGCTTTGCGTTTGCAATATGCTCTCGAATCACAGAGTATTAAGATTCAATTTCGCAGAGAAAATTTGATTGATGCTGTGTGGCACGACAAGCCCCTCCCTCCTCGAGAGCATGTCATTAGGTATCCTGAGTTATTGGCAGGGCAATCGACCCAAGAAAAAATGGATGCTATTAGTCATCACTTGAGTGCTTCTCATCTGGATGCACTTATTATCACGCAACCAGATTCTATCGCATGGCTGCTTAATATCCGTGGTAATGACATACCATACAACCCGCTATTGCTCTCTTACGCAGTGCTTTTTGCCAGTGGGGGGATTATTCTTGTAACTCACTTACGTGATTTTTCTTCGGAAATAACGCAGTATTTTGCCGCCAATAATGTAACTTATACAAGTTTTTTAGATTTCTTCTCAAATGCGAATGATGCGGCGTATCATCGTCTGCGACAGTTGCGTGTTGGGGCTGATGCTGCATTGTGTCCTCATGCGCTTTGGTTGTGGGCAGAAGAGGCGAAGATTGAACTTAAGCCCATTGATGATTTCATTCAACGCATGAAGGCAGCCAAGTACCCTTCAGAGCAAGCTGCAATGCGCGAGGCGCACATAAAAGATGCGGTCTCGATAATAGAATTTATGTATTCCCTTGATTCGCAGCAACTTACAGGGTTGAGCGAACTGGACATTGTTGCGTTGCTTGAAAAATCACGTTCGGCTGATAGTGCGTATTTGGGCCCAAGCTTTGCAACCATTGCAGGAATGGCGTCTAATGGCGCTGTAGTGCATTACAGGGCAGATGAATCTAGCAATCGTGTTTGGAAAAAGGGAGAGCTGCTTTTACTCGATTCAGGTGGACAATATTTAGAGGGAACCACTGATATTACTCGCATGATTTCCAATGAAGTCACTTCTTCAGAGATTAAAGATAGATATACGCGCGTTTTGAAAGGTCATATTGCTCTTGCTTCAGTTCGCTTTCCTGAGGGAACCTCGGGGAGGCAGCTTGATGCATTGGCTCGTAAGTTTTTATGGGAGATTGGATGCGATTATGATCATGGCACAGGTCATGGTGTCGGCACGTATCTTTGTGTACATGAGGGGCCGCAGCGCATAAGTAAGAGGGGAAGCGATGTTCCTTTGGAGCTGGGAATGGTTATTTCAAACGAGCCTGGCTATTACAAGGCAGGTGAATATGGGATTCGCATTGAAAATTTGGTAATGGTTGTGCCTACTGATAAGCCAAAAACACTGGCCTTTGATACGATTACACTTGTGCCTATCGACACATCACTCATTGATTGCTCTCTAATGACGTACAATGAAATTTTATGGCTAAATGCGTACCATGCTCATGTGCTTGCGGTGGTTATGCCGCGACTGCGTTCAGATGAGGCCCGTATCTGGCTTCAAAGAAAATGTGCGCCGTTTATTCAGGCAACGCTAACATAATCAGCAAGAATCTTTTTATTACCTGCGTGTTTGAACGCTACAAGTAAATGATCGCCTTCGATATTGAGAATAATCCCGCTACCAAACGTATCGTGATGCACTTGTGCACCTTTGCGAATTGCTGGCAAAGCATTTGGGGTCTTTCGTACATCTACCCTTCCTGCAAGAATTGCTTCCATTTCTTTTTGAAACAATGCAGGCCCTGACGCACGTTTGGCTTCTTTTGCATCATGCTCCATATCAATGGTTTCTTTTGGAATTTCTTCTAAAAATCGTGAAGGAATGCATGACTGCCACTGGTTGTAAATGCGTCTATTGGCTGCGTGGCTTATGGCTAGATGCTTGCGCGCACGTGTGATGCCAACATAAGCAAGCCTGCGCTCTTCTTCGAGTCCGGTTAATCCATTCTCATCCAACGTCCGCTGTGATGGAAACAGCCCTTCTTCCCAGCCAGTAAGGAATACCACCTGAAACTCCAGTCCTTTTGCCGCATGAAGGCTCATGATATTCACCATATCGCCGGATTGTGTTTTGCCGTTGTCGGTCACTAATCCTACATGTTCTAGAAACTCGGATAAGATTGGAAAATCCCCCAGTGCGCGTACAAGCTCTTTTAGGTTTTCAAGCCTACCGGTGCTTTCGGGCGATTTATCCTGTTGCCACATGGTGCGATAGCCCGATTCATCGAGAATAGTATCTGTGAGTTGGGAGAGTGGCATTTCCGATTGCTTTTGTCGCCATGTCTTAAACTGATTCATGAGGTTTCTGAGAGTTAATGCGGTTTTACCTTTGATGGTGTTTTGGGTAAGGGCAACAGATACAGAATCGTAAAGCGACTGATTATTAGAGCGTGCAATGGTGTGCAGCTGTTCGAGTGTGGATTTCCCAATTCCACGTTTGGGAGTGTTGATGATTCTTTCAAACGCCAAGTCATCGTGCGGTTGTGAAACGATGCGTAGGTAAGCCACTGCATCCCTGATTTCCATCCGTTCGTAAAATCTAAGGCCGCCTATAACACGGTAAGCGACGCCAAGCGTCATGAAGCGTTCCTCAAAGCCGCGTGTTTGGAACCCTGTCCGAACTAAAACCGCCATATCATTCAGCTTAAACCCATCGCGCTGAAAGGATTCTATTTCTTCGCCGACAAAGCGTGCTTCTTCGCCATCATCCCAGACTGATTTAATGCGTATAAGTGCGCCTTCTTCGCTATCCGTCCAGAGGGTTTTGCCCAATCGCCCTTCGTTATGAGAAATAAGGCCAGAAGCGGCTTTAAGAATGGGAGCGGTAGAGCGATAGTTGCGCTCGAGGCGAATAATGGCAGCAACTGGGAAATCTACTTCGAACTTGAGAATATTGCCTACTTCTGCACCGCGCCAGCCATAGATAGACTGGTCATCATCTCCCACACAGCATACATTACGATGGCCAAGCGCTAATAAGCGTAGCCAGAGATACTGGGCAACGTTTGTATCTTGATACTCATCGACAAGAATGTAATGAAAACGTCTAGCATATTCCTGAAGTATCTCGGGATGTTCACCAAAGATGGTTAGATTGTGTAATAATAAATCACCAAAATCGCAGGCATTGAGTGTTTTTAGGCGTTGTTGGTAGATAGGGTAGATACGGGCAGGGATATTGTCGTTATCTGGTTGAGTTTCACGAACTTTGCTTGGCGTTAGTCCACGATCTTTCCATCCCTGAATAACAGCTAACACCATTTTCGCAGGTGTTTTTGCAGGATCTATGCGTTGTTCCACCAGTAGTTGTTTGATTAATCTTTGTTGGTCATCATCATCTAGAATCGTGAAATTGGCAGTAAGCCCAACAGCTTCAGCGTGGCGGCGTAGAATTTTTGAGCCTATTGCATGAAATGTACCTAGCCACAGACCAGATGATGAGTGAGCAGATTCGGGGGATGTGTTATTATCCGATAGTAAATGTTCCACACGCTCGCGCATTTCTTGAGCGGCTTTATTTGTGAAAGTGACGGCAAGGATTTGGCTAGGAAAAGCTTTTTTTGTTAGGAGTATATGTGCGATGCGTGTGGTGAGAACGCGAGTTTTCCCCGTACCTGCACCTGCAAGTACAAGAACGGGGCCTTCGGTTGTTTCAACCGCAAGCCGCTGTTCAGGGTTTAGTTTTTCTAAATAACCCGTGTGCATGGCTTCGTTTCCAATCTGGCGCTCAAGTACGGGATGTGACATAGAGTGTCTGTATGGAAAGCGGAGGAGCGTTACAAGTATGCTACGTGAATTATCCACACCAGTACAGGTGCGCGATGCGAAATTAGAAGATGTTCCTCAACTGGTGGCTCTCATTAATGCGTTGAATGTGCATGAGGGAATTGCTCCTTCAATGACTGAGCAACATGCGTCATTCGTGCTTTTTTCTCATCAGCGCCCTATTGAATTACAGTGTGTGGTGGCGACTATGTCGCGTTTGGTGGTTGGTTTTGCTTTGTTTTATCGCGGCTACGATACTGCGAGTACAAGTTTTGGATTTCATGTGGCTGATATTTTTATTGATTTAGAGCACAGAATGCAGGGTGTTGGGCGTATTATAATGGCCGAGCTTGCAAAGCGATGCTTAGACGTTGGCGGACAATGGTGTTCACTGACCGTGGCTGCAAATAATAGCAAGGCGCATGCGTTTTATGATGCGCTAGGATTTTTCCAACCTAGTGTTGGATTTAGAAGTATTGGTCCATCAGGACTTGCGTATTTATGTGCAACACACAGTTCTGCACAGGATTAACTAAGGGTTGCCATTGTAAGTTGCAGACGCTACGAGAATAAAAAAACAAAACGTCATGAGGGATGCATGCGGTTACTTGCCGTCATTGCTGTGTGTATAATGGTCTGTTCGCAGGTTGCCTCTGCTGGTGTGAATAGGCGTAATGTCGTTGTTTCGGGCGATAACCTTGCTCAAGTTAGGGCTCGTATAGCTCAGATGGCCAAGCAGGATAGCATGTTTAGTCCTGAAAAATATGCAGCCCTTGTTATGGATGCTCGCACAGGTGAAATTATTCATGCGCGCAATGCGGATGCGCGGCGTTATCCTGCATCACTTACCAAAATGATGACGCTTTACTTGCTTTTCGAAGCAATGTCGCAGGGCAAATTAAATGCAAAAAGCACAATGGCTGTATCACGATTAGCATCTCAGCAGCCACAAACAAATATTAGCCTAAAGCCAGGAGAGCGCATACCTGTTGATACTGCGATTAGGGCTTTGGTTGTGCGTTCTGCTAACGATGTTTCGGTGGTTGTTGCAGAGCATTTGGGCGGTAGTGTTGAAAATTTTGCTCGTCGTATGACTAATAAAGCCCGTCAACTTGGTATGAATAACACTGTTTATAAAAATCCTAACGGTTTACCCGACTATAACCAGTACACAACTGCGCGTGATTTAGCGAAGCTGTCAATTGCGCTGCGGCGTGATTTTCCTCAGTATTATGACTACTTCTCTGTGCGTCAGTTCAGTTGGAAGCGCGTTCCTTATTTCACGCATAATCGTGTAATGCTTCGCTATGCAGGGGCAGATGGTATCAAGACTGGCTTCATAAATATGTCAGGCTTTAATGTGGCTACTTCTGTACGTCGTAACGGACGTAATCTTGTTGCCATAGTTATGGGCGGAAATAATGCTACTGCTCGTGATGATCGCGCCATAGCTTTGTTAGAAAACGCACAAGAAATTATGGCAGCACGCGGAAATCAAATGGGTAGCGTCCAAGCAAGTAACTTGCCTTCATCTACATCACCAACTCCAGTTATCGCCACCAAGCCAGTGGTCGCGAAGCCGGTTGTGGCAGATAGAGGGATTGTAAGTGCATCTGCTGTTTCTTCTGCATCCCCTGCACCTGTTCAGCCGCCGGTAAGGGTTATTCAGGTTTCTGTTCCGCAAACTTCTGCAGCGCCAGCGCCTTTAGTTTCGCAAGCTGTGCCCTTAAATGCTCCTTTTGCGCGAGCAAGCGATTCTGCTCCGCGTGTTATTAGCGCCAGTGATGACACGATGGTGGTAACAAAGCCCATGAATGATGTGGATGCAAATCGTTGGGGTATTCAAGTGGGGGCGTTTGAAGATAGGACGCAAGCTGAACAGGCTGCTAAAAAAGCCTTTGTAATAGCGTCTTCTAACCTTCAGGGCTCGCGCGTTGCAGTAAATGGGGCAGGGGCTGCAAATAAAACTATTCACCGTGCGCGTTTAGAGAATTTAAGTGAGGATCAGGCTCGCAAAGCATGCCAGACGCTAATCTCTAACCGAGCTCCTTGCTTTATTTATCGAGTAAATTAAGTGGGTTATTGGTTTTTTGCCATTGTCACAAAAGCTTCATAAAAGACGTTAACACTTTCGTAACGATTTGTGGTATATATTAGGAATATAGGAGAACGTCTACTTATGGCGCAAGCACAACAACGCGGGTTAGACCCACTACAAATGCTAATGGACGGTGCTGACCGTTTAGGTAATGCTGCGACTGGAGCGCTTGGTTCGCTTGTTGGATTCGCTGCGCAGAGTGCACCTGGTGCATTAGCTGCTACTGCAAAAGCTGGTGCTGATTTATATAGTGGTGTGAATGATGCTGTTAGAGATGCTGCCGCCTCTATTGTACCGTCTTCGCCATCAATGGGTGGCAATCCTTTTGCGGGACTTAATCTTTGTGGTATTAATCTTGCGGGATGCAGTGTGGCAAATGATAATGGGCAAAGTCTTAATCAGGGACTTGGTGATTTATCGGCGCCTATGATGAATTTTGCAAATATGCGTTCGCAAGAAGCGTGTCATTCTCGTTAGTCATGGCTTGATTTACAAAAAAGGGCGGGTTTATTACCCGCCCTTTTTGTTTACGTGTTTTCCTAGAATGGAGAAAGCACATCGATGATTTGCTGGCCAACACGTGGTTGTTGGACATCTGTTATCTGTCCGCGGCCTGTGTAGACGATGCGTGCCTGAGCTACTTGCGTGGATTCAATCGTGTTGTCTGAATTGATATCCTGAGGGCGGATGACGCCGTTTACTCCTAATTCGCGAATTTCATAATTCACCAGAATTTCTTGAGATCCTTCAATAACAAGGTTTCCATTGGGTAACACTTGAGTCACGAGCGCTGCGACCTGAGTTCTGATTTTTTCTTTGCGGTCAATTTTGCCATTACCGTTGGTGGATGTGTTGCTGTCGATATCGAATAAGCTTGCTGGATTAGGTGTCCCTGGGGTGAAGGTGCCTAATTTATTTTCAAGACCAAACACGGAAGGTGCAGCAACGTTTTCGCTAGCACTGCGTGATCTATCCGTTTTATTATCGAGCTGCGCCTGATCGTCGATGGTAATGTTTACGCGTAGAATATCGCCTACGCGGCTTGCACGTTGATCACGGAAGAACGCACGTGCGCCAGGCTGCCATAGAGAGTTTGCATGCTGTTGGCTCGGTGCTTCAGGGTCGGGCAGGGGCCATGAAAGTGGCTGGTAATCTGAGCGTGTTTGGGGGTTTTCCACCTTTGTCATAGGTGGCTTAGAGCCTACGTTGCTCAGTTTTTCGACGGTTGATGCACAGGCAGTAAGCGACAGTATTCCTGCACATGCTAAGCATGAATGTAATATTTTCATCATCGTCGTTACTCCTATTTTTTAATTTATAACGGTAGTTTTTTTATTGTTTGTTTCTACAACTCCTGCACTCACTACGCGTGCACCTATTGCACGGTCGCTATCAGTATTTTGCACGCGAATTGTGCTTCCGAGGCTTCCATCTTCAAGCGCTTTTCCGACGGTGCGTATGTTCATAAAAGGGGCTGAATAGACGATTTCTACTGAGGCACCTTTTTTAATAAGTACGGGGAGATTCACCTCTGTTAAGCGAATCGGACGGTTGGGCGAAATTGAGCGTTTGGGCGATTTGCCAACAATATCGCTAACATCGCGGACCGTATCCTTGCGAACTAACCGCTCCTGAACATCCGTCATCACTATATCTGCATCTGCAATGATATCGGTGCTTACAGTTTTGCGTGACAGGGTTGGGACACTTATAACCGAGGTATAGCGTCCTTTAATTGGCATGACAGATACAGTTTTTTCATGCGATATTACATGCATGTTAGCTTGCCATTTTTTAGCATCTTTGTCGAAGGTCAAAGCTTGAATGGCCACATTGAGTGGAGCATTTGCCCTGTATAACACAGGAGTTTCGCTGTACACTACGACATCAACTTTATCTGCAGCACCACGTTCTGCGAGTGAATCGGCTACTGCCTTTGCAACGTCTTCTCGTGCCACTTCAAAAAGTGTTGTTTTCGCTGAGGCTATTAAAGGATAAGCCGAGGCACATCCTAGAATAGTAAGAAAAACATATGTTAAAATGCGGTTCATAAAGCTTCCGTGGTAATTATTAAGCCGATTGATTCAACGATTGCAGCATTTCATCTGATGCTGTGATTACTTTGGTATTCATTTCATATGCGCGCTGAGCTACGATAAGCTGTGTTATTTCACTTACGGAATCTACGTTAGAATTCTCAAGGTAGCCTTGTAGCATGGTACCAAATCCATCTTCTCCTGGATTTCCTAGTGTGGGGTCGCCAGAAGCCTCGGATTCAAGAAATAAGTTGTCGCCAATCGCTTTGAGTCCTGGAGGGTTAATGAATGTGGCTATTTCGAGCTGACCTAACTGCTGGGTTTCCACTTGTCCTTGCAATATAACTTCTACCTGACCGCTGGAGTTAATACTTACGTCTGTTGCATCATCAGGAATGGTGATTGCGGGCTGTACCGTGTAGCCATCGCGTGTAACGATAATCCCTTCAGGTGATAGTTTGAAAGCGCCATCGCGTGTGTAGCCTATGCTGCCGTCAGGTAATTCTACCTGAAAATACCCCTTACCTTGCATGGCGATATCTAGGGGATTTTCAGTGGCTTGCACAGTGCCTTGGCCTGTCTGACGAGAGATGGCAGAGTTTTTGACCCCAAGACCTATCTGCACTCCAGTGGGAATAACAGTTCCTTGATCGGTTGAGTTTGCGCCAACGCGGCGTAAATCCTGATACAGTAAATCCTGAAACTCTGGGCGTTCAGCTTTGTATCCTGTTGTGGTCATGTTCGCTAGATTGTGCGAGATGGTGTCGACATGAAGCTGTTGAGCGGCAAGGCCTGTAGCTGCAATATTCAATGAACGCATGGTATACTCCCTTATTATCCTTGTTGTGCTTTCGCATAGGTGTTTGCCACCTTGCGCTGTAAATCATACATAACTTCTACGAATTTCGCGGTTGATCCTACGCTACGTTGTAGCTGCACAACCCTTACCAGTTCTGTGACGCCTTGAACGTTTGACTGTTCCAATGCCCCTTGAACCACTCGTGCAGTTTGGCGTTCAAGTGGCTCGGCATCCGATGAATATAAGTTATTGCCTAAGCGTTTCATTGCTTGTTCGTTTGCAAATTCAACTACGCCAACTTGGCCTACTTCTTCACCGTTTGCGGTTACTCTGCCATCGTCGCTTACAAGAACATCTGTTGCATCTTCGGGGAAGGTTATAACGCCACCATCTTGCGAGAGAACTGGATAACCTTGGGGAGTAACTAATGTTCCGCCGCCATCAATCATGAAGTTACCAGCTTTGCTGTAACGCTCGCCCAAAGGCGTATCGATTATGAAATAGCCTGGCCCATTCACGGCCATATCCAGTGGGTTACCAGTTACCTTAAGGGGGCCATTTCTGGTGTCACGGTAACTTACGGGATCACGAGTGAAAGCAACTTTTTGACCTAGTTTTCCATCCAATTTTCCCTCTACCAAATAATCATCGAACGCTAGTTTTTCGGCGTTGTATCCAACGGTGTTCACGTTGGCGATATTGTTTGCTGTCGCTTCCATGTCCCTAAACAGGGTCATCTGACGCGAAAGAGCTACATATATACCTGTATCCATAATGTGTTCCCGATTGTTGTGAACAACATTATGCATGAAGTGTGCCAAGTTTGGTTATCCCCTGATTCATGAAGTGCTTGGCAAGGTCTGTTAGGCACGTTACAACAGCCTAATACAAGAATAATACTAGGAGCTTAACATGGCCAGTGATGAAGATGATAAAGTAGAAGCAGATGAGTCAGATGCGGCTGAAAAGCCAGTAAAGGGAAAGCGTAAGCTTGTCATAATCATTGCTGCGGTGGTTTTGTTGTGTGCTATTGGGGCAGGTGTATTTTTCAGTGGTGTGCTTGGTGGAGGTAAAGAGAAGCCTAAAGCCGAAGATAAAAAAGTAGCACAAACAGCTGCGAAGCCAGCGTACTACGATTTGCCACCCTTTTTGGTTAATTTGAGCACGGGCACGGGGAAAACAAGCTTTCTCAAGATGTCTGTAACGCTTGAGCTAAAAAGTGAAGCTGCCAAAGCCGTGGTTGATGCTAACAAACCCCGTATACTAGATGCGTTCAATACGTATTTACGTGAGTTGAGAGCAACAGACCTATCGGGATCAGCGGGCATATACCGGTTGCGTGAGGAGTTGATTGCGCGCATCAATAGCACGGTTGAAGAAGGGCTTGTTAAAGATATACTTTTCAGTGAAATTATCATACAATAAGCATTAATCCTTCGTTACAACATTACTCGCACAGGGTTAAATGGCAGACTCACCTGAAGATCTCGATGCGGATGCAGCTTCCGAATGGGAGAAGATGCTTGCATCTGAAGATAATGCATCTGTTGATGTAGATGCCATTATGGGTGGAGGCGATGTAACGCCCGAAGCACCTGCGCGGGTTCTTAACCAAGATGAAATCGATTTGCTCTTGGGCTTCGATAATGCTGGTGCAGGTAACGAGAACACTAGCGGCATTTACGCGATTCTAGATAAGTCGATGATGGCCTACGAGAAGCTGCCGATGCTTGAGGTGGTTTTTGATCGTTTGGTAAGGATGCTGTCATCAAGTTTGCGTAATTTCACTTCTGATAACGTGGATATCAGTATCGATTCTATGCAATCACTGCGTTTTGATGATTACCTAAATTCTATTCCATTACCTGCCATGCTGAACGTGTTTCGTGCCGTGGAATGGGAGAATTTTGGGATTATCACTATCGATAGTTCGATGATTTATTCGACGGTTGATGTGTTGCTTGGTGGACGCCGTTCCATACGTCAAATGCGTGTTGAAGGTCGCCCATACACCACCATTGAGCAAGATATCGTTAAAAAAATGTGCGAAGTGGTGCTGAATGATATGAGTGCCTCATTCGATCCTATAAGTCCTGTAACTTTCGCGTTTGATAGGTTGGAGAGCAATCCAAGGTTTGCGACAATCTCGCGCCCTAATAGCGCTGCACTTTTGGTGCGGTTGCGTGTGGATATGGAAGAGCGTGGAGGTATCATCGAGATTTTACTACCGCATGCCACGCTTGAGCCTATCCGTGATTTGCTATTGCAGATGTTTATGGGCGAGAAGTTTGGTCAGGATTCTGTATGGGAAAGGCATTTAGGCCGCGAAGTCGGCCAGACTTACGTTGATGTTGAGGCTATTCTTGATGAACGGCGTATCTCTCTTGGGGAAGTTGTTGGATTCAA
>JAIXZB010000164.1 GCA_027489915.1 Rickettsiales bacterium
ATCAAGCCTGAATCGGAAGAATTGCTTAAATGGGTGGAAATTAACCGCGAGTATGCCATCCAATGGCCAAATATTACGGTTAAAAAACCCGCTCCTGAGGATGCAGATGCGTTCAAACATATCGAAAACAAGTTCGAAACGCATTTTAGCCCAGAGCCCGCTAAAGATTAAGTCATTGTTTTTTATATAGAAAAATTGTTGCTTCGCAAAAAGCAAGGGATTTTTCTAAACATTAACTAAATTTTTACCATTTTAATTGCCCAATTTTTGTGCTATCTATTGTACATCCTTGAGAAGACCAAGGACATACACTCCACGTTGTATCCGAACCTGTTCTGTGCATGTGCACGGGCTAGGGATTTGTTTAACAAATCGGTCAGAACTGATCGAGATCATAAGGTGAGAAGACGTATCATGGCAATGAAGAAAACCGCTTCGGCGAAAAAAGTAACGAAACAAGTCGCTAAAAAGACCCCCGCTAAGAAACAAGCTGTGAAAAAAACCGTAGCTAAAAAAGCTGCGACGACCTCTAGCAAGATTCAGAAAAAAGTTGGTGGCAGCACTGCTAAAAAAGTGGTCGCTACTAAAATGGCTGCAAAAAAACCGCAAACTAGCAAAGCTGTAGCTAAAAAAGCTGTGGCACGCACGGTTGCTTCAACACGCGCTCCTGTTATTGCTCCTAAGGCAGCAGTGCAGGTGCAAGCCAAACCCGTTATGCAACTGGTTGAGAAAAAAGCTGCTGTAGCGGTGAAGCCTCAGGATAAAAAAGGCTTCGCAGTCGGTGATTATGTTGTCTACCCAACCCACGGTGTGGGACGCATCACGGGTGTGGAATCGGAAGTAATTGGTGAATACGAACTTAAAGTATTCGTGATTGCTTTTGAGCGCGATAAAATGATTCTTCGCGTTCCTGTAGGTCGTGCTGCAACTGCAGGCCTTCGTGGTATTTCAGGTACCGAAGATATCACCCGTGCACTTACCACTCTTAAGGGTCGCGCTAAAACCGCCCGTGGGATGTGGAGCCGCCGTGCACAGGAATATGAAGCAAAAATCAACTCTGGCAATATCGTGATGATTGCGGAAGTCGTGCGCGACCTTCACAAGAATGTCGATCAGTCAGAGCGTTCGTATTCCGAGCGTATGATTTACGAAACCGCTATGAACCGCTTAACCGGTGAAGTAGCAGCGTTCGATAAAGTTGATTCGCTCAGTGCGCATGAAAAACTCATTAAAGTGCTTAAAAAACAAGCTGCTTAAGTGATGCATTAAAAGTAAAATGAAAGCCCATCTGAAGCCATTCAGATGGGCTTTTTCTAACGGGGGAAGGCATGGACAAACAGCAACTACTTGATAAAGCGATTGCTGATGGGCTAATCAGCGAAGAACAGCGCATTAAACTCGAAGCCCTAGCGGCAGATGATAAAGGTGATAACGAAGAGCGCTTAAAGCCTGTAGGCACTTTCAACGAGATTTTTGTGACCATAGGGGTGATGCTCCTCACTTCTGCGATTTCTGGGTTGCTAGGTTTGATAATCACGAGCCCTGTCGTAAATTCAATGGTAAGCGCGTTTGTATTTATTGTGGTTGCTGAGTATTTTCATACGCGTAAACGTTTCCGTCTGCCTATTATTTACAGCGCACTGGGCTGTGCAGGCGCATTGGCTGGCGCAGTCATGATTGGCCTTGTAGATAATTCCAAAGAGGCCTTCTCTGATGACCTGGCGCCTTATATCTGGATTGCTTCGCTTGCAGTTGCAATGGCAACACTCGCTGTGTTTGCGTGGCGATATGTGATTCCTTTTTTAATGCTACCTATCAGTATTATTTTTACGGCTATTGTTACGATTGCGGCTAAGTCTGGCGATAATACACTGTCGTATAAACTTGTATTAGGTGCGGCGGGGCTCGCTATTTTGGCTTTTGCGATTCGCTGTGACTTGCGTGACCGCGAACGCACCTCGCGTATCAGCGATTTTGCGTTCTGGTCGTATATGATTGGCTCGCCTTTGTTTGTGCATTCACTGTTTTTAAGTTTATTGCTTTCAGATAATCGCGATTTCGCAATGACAGGCTTAGCATGGGTTGCAACGGTTGTTTTGGTTTTGGCTGTCACATTTGCTGGATTACTGCTTAACCGCCGCGCACTTATTATTTCAACCCTTGTGTATGTAGCGTATATCATCGGACGCGTACTAACGGATATATCAGTAGGTTCGGCTGCGACTATTCTGCTCGTAACGCTGCTTATTATAGGCATTTACGTCATCGCTCTTGGCTCTCGCTGGCGCGAGGTGCGTATTCGGGTGCTCGATACGCTGCCACCATGGAAATGGCTTGAGAAATTGCCCGTGCGCTAGCGAGAGGGAGTAGAGCTGCAATCATTTCGTGACTCGCAAAGCAACTCCAAACTATGCTTGATGGAGGGTTTTACCACTTCATAATCGCATGAGGTTAGAGCAAGCAGCATGAGGGCAGCAATGCTACACCGCACGTTCCACCATGAGCTTCTTAATCTCTGCGATGGCTTTAGCAGGATTTAGCCCTTTGGGACAGGTTTTGGTGCAGTTCATGATGGTGTGGCAGCGATACAGACGGAAGGGATCTTCCAAATTATCGAGGCGCTCACCGGTCATTTCATCACGCGAATCGATAATCCAACGGTAGGCATGCAGCAATATGGCGGGGCCTAAATACCTGTCTGAATTCCACCAGTAGCTTGGGCACGAGGTGGAGCAACACGCGCAGAGAATACATTCATACAGCCCATCGAGCATGGCGCGGTCTTCAGGTGATTGCAGGCGTTCGACCCCTTTGGGCGAAGAAGACTGGGTTTGCAGCCATGGCTGAATCGATTCGTACTGTGCATAGAAATGGCTCATATCGGGCACTAAATCTTTTACCACCGGCATATGCGGCAGGGGGTAGATATTCACATCGCCTTTAACATCGGCAATGGGCTTTAAGCAGGCGAGTGTATTGGTACCATCGATATTCATTGCGCAGGAGCCGCAGATTCCCTCACGGCAGGAGCGGCGGAAGGTAACGCCTGTATCCATTTCATCTTTGATTTTTATCAGTGCGTCGAGCACCATAGGCGCGCACTCATCCATATCGATTTCATAGGAATCGATATGCGGATTTCTAGGCTTACCCGATGCATCACGATCTTCGGGATCATAACGGTAGATGTTGAACGTGCGCACATTTTTCGCGCCCTCTTTGGCTTTTACACGCTTGCCATCTTTGGAGATTTTGGAATTGGGTGGGAGTGAGAATTCAACCATGAGAGGCCTCTATTTCTGCTTAAAATTAGGTGTGAGGGGCATATTCGCTGCTTGCTTAGCGCGGATTTCTTCGATGGCTTTATTCATCGCGATAAAGCGTGCAGAGTTACTTGGGTGCGTGCCTGCGGCAGAGCCATATATCCCCTGAGGGTCTGACAATGACATGGTGCGCCAGAAGCTTGGCGCATCTTCAATTTTGTAG
>JAIXZB010000162.1 GCA_027489915.1 Rickettsiales bacterium
AGCGATGGGCATGGCAATGCCATCGTTATGAGTAACGGGCTGCGCGATAGTTCCGTATTGGCATGCAACGACAATAATGTATATCGCATGGAAACAGTAACACGGCTGCCAGAAACACAAGAAGCAATGACAGCAGTGCGTAGCGCGATTAGCCAACAAAATGGTATCGCCTCATTTATGAGTGAATTTTTTAATAGTAAAGACGTACGTAACGTCAACACAGCTGAGGCACCGCTTGTGCGCCTGTGCGCAGAAGCAAAAAAACAGAAAGCGCGCTAGATGGATAAACGCTTACAGCATCTACCCACATACACCATCCGCGACACTGTGGGAAATACGTTGCGCCATCAGGTATTACCGCGCGAGGCAGAGCTTACCTGCCGTAGCAATGCGCCCATTCCCTTCATGCAGGTGCCAGATAATGATGCCACACGTGCAGCCCATGCACGCATGAGTGACATTGCAGGCAAACAACTGCCTCTGGGAGGCATGCCGCAAACGGTAACCGTATTACCTCAGCGCAATATACTTGGTCAGTTGGAAAGCCCGCTTTCTACACTATGCCGCGCCGTGCGCGAACAATCACCTTCCCGCTAATACACGCATTTTTTCACCCGACTGTTGCGCGCTTGCGTCTTTCGCAGGCGCTGTGGCTGTGCTATGGTGCTGCTATGAATCCGCCGAACACACCGCCGCACGCTGCCACCGACACAGGGCTCGAGATGACCCGTAAACTGGTAATGGAGTATTTGCAGGCGCATCCAGGCTTTTTGCTCGAACATCCCGAAATGCTCGAAGTCATGACACTCCCCGGTAACCGCGAGCAAGGCAAAGTGGTGGATTTCCAAACCCACGCACTGGATCATCTGCGCACCGGCATGCGCAAAATGAAAGACCGCTTCAACGGCCTGATTGTGAGTGCGCGCGATAATATGTCGGTGACACAGCAAGTGCACCGCGCGGTGGCAGCCACCGTGAAAGCGCGCACGCTTGAGGAACTGCTTGAATGCATCACCACCGATTTAGTGGGATGGTTTGATGTGGATGTGGTGCGCTTGGCCATGGAATCCGACATGGCAGGGCTGTATGACACGTATTACAGCGAAGAAAATTATTCAGGCATCTGCTTTATTCCAAGCGGCACAGTGAATGCAGCGCTGCATGACGCCGATGAAGTGCGCCTGATAACCGATACCCAAAACGAACCGCCGATTGGTTTTGAAATGATATTTGCCGATTGCTCGAGCTTGGTGCGCTCCTGCGCGCTGGTGCGGCTGGATTTGGAAACCGTGGGTAGGCCTGCGATTTTGGCCTTTGGTGTACGCCATTCAGGCCGCTTCAACCCACAGCAAAGCAGCGAGTTACTCGGATTTTTGGGTGAAATCATGAGTATCACGCTCGATCGCTGTTTAAACCAAAGCGATGCACTGAGTGAAATGATACATCCACCAACGCCATGAGTGAAGCGCTCGCACTGAATGCGCTTGCACTCAGTGGCCCACTACGCGCCGCGGTTGCTGCGTGGCTGGAGGGGTTAGAGCACACCCGTCGCGCAAGCCGCCACAGTATCATCGCCTACACGCATGATATCGGTGACTTTTTGACGTTCTTGAGCGCACACAGGGGTGCAGGGGTGGATATAAACGCACTCACCAGCTTGCAGGAGCGCGATTTACGCGCATGGCTGAGCGCACGCATGGCCCGCAATATGGCCAAAACCAGCAACGCGCGGGCATTATCGGCAGTGAAAGGGTTTTTTCGGTATCTGGAGCGCGAGGGGCTGGTGGAAAACAGCCGCATCTTCCATGTGCGCGCACCGAAACTGAACAAGCCCCTGCCCAAAGCACTGAGTGCAGATCACACCGAAGCGGCACTTAACACCATCCATGCACTGCACGAAGAACCATGGATAAGCGCACGCGACACAGCACTGCTGATGTTGATTTACGGCTGTGGCCTGCGTATCAGCGAAGCGCTGGGCCTCACCCGCGCGGCCATACAGGGCGAAACACTGCGTATCGATGGCAAAGGCAAAAAACAGCGCAATGTGCCACTCCTGCCTGTGGTAAAAGATGCGCTGGAGCGTTACATTGCAATCTGCCCGCATATCTGCGCCACAGAGAAGGGCGAGCTTTTCCTCGGCACCAGAGGCGGCCCACTCAACCCCGCGCAATTCCAGCGCACATTGCAACGTCTGCGAGGGATGTTGGGGCTGCCCGAAAGCGCCACCCCGCACGCTTTCCGCCACTCATTCGCCACCCACCTGCTCGCAGGCGGCGCCGATCTGCGCGATATTCAGGAACTGCTCGGCCATGAATCCCTCAGCACCACGCAACGCTACACGCATGTAGATACGACACGCCTTATGGAAGCGTATGGTGCAGCCCATCCGAGGGCGTAAGTTTATTGATTAACAGAAGAAATTTGAGTACTATATCTACAAACAACAAAAGGCTAGTCATGAAAAAACAAAGCGGGTTCTCTCTGGTTGAATTATCCATTGTATTGGTAATTTTAGGCCTCCTCACAGGCGGAATTTTAGCGGGTCAATCATTGATTCGGGCAGCAGAAATGCGAAGTGTAATTGCTCAAAGCTCTCAGTACATCACTGCAGTCGGAACATTCAGAGATAAATATTTTGCTCTGCCAGGAGACATGCCAAATGCGACATCTTTTTGGGGCAGAGCAGACGGGGTTGCTGGAAACGGCCAATGTGCAGCACCTTTAACGGATACTAATACAGGCGCGCCCACATGTAATGGTGATGGAAATGGACAAATTGCCCTAGCGACAACAAATGAATACAGGCGCGTTTGGGAACATTTATCCGCATCAGGCCTCATAGAAGGTAGTTACACAGGCATAACAACCCTTCCTACTATAGGCGTAAACGTCCCTGCGACCAAATTAACAAATGTGGGCATTTCACTGTATCACCAAGTAGATAACTACACAGATGTTAATCACTGGCCAATGCCCTACCGCAACATCTTTACGTTCGGAACGGCTCCCGCAAGTGCGACTCATACTGCTCACGCAGCTTTCTTGCCAGAAGAGGCGTGGAATTTGGATACCAAGCTCGACGATGGGCGCCCAGGTTACGGAAGAGTGTGGAACTTCAAAAACACCTCTACTGCAACACCAGGATGTGTAGATTCTGATACGCAAGCCACAGCTTCATACGCTCTCACTAATACCAATAAATTATGCATGATTGGTATTACCAGCGGCTACTAGACTACTTCACCTTCAACTGATTCACCGTTGCGGTGTAAATCGACTTCACTAAATCCTCAGGGCGGATACGGCCTGTGGGGATGTGGTCGGAGACTTTGGAATAGATGTCGCTGGGTGCATCTTTGGGCATCAGCACCACACCGCTTTTTTCAATCGCACGCAGCACGGCGGCTGCCTGCTTCTCGTAATCTTCGGAGAAATAGCTGTTATCCGCGTCGCGGATGGCTTTAGCAATGGTGGATTTGAGGTCTTTCATGGCTATTACTATACAGCACCCTATGCATTTGTCATCTCCGCCTGCGTGGGGATGACGATAGGGGTGGGAAGCATAAAATCTTGTGAAACATCATCATTTCCTATACAACTGGTAGGGATTAACGGGGATGTCCATGCTATCGATGAAAGCCAAATATGCTTTGCGGGCGCTGATGGTGCTGGCGCGCCACGACAGGCGCATGCTGCAAATCAAGGCAATAGCGAAGGAAGCGGATGTACCACAAAAGTTCTTAGAAACCATTCTGCTAGAGATGAAAAACCAGAATATCGTGGATAGTAAGCGCGGGATTTTTGGTGGGTATTTCCTAAGCAAACCCGCCGAAGCGGTGATGATTGGTAATCTCATCCGCGCCATCGATGGGCCGCTTGCACCCATTCGCTGCGCCAGTGTGTCGCACTACCGCAAATGCGAGGATTGCACCGATGAAGCCACCTGCGAAATCCGCAAACTCATGCGCGAAGTGCGCGATGCGATTTGCGGTGTGCTCGATAAAACTTCACTCGCCGATATGCTGAAAAAGTCGCCGCAGGAACATAACATGGCACTGGGATTATAAATTTTGATTTTACAGTGAGGAAAAAACGTATGAGAAACGCGTTTTCTTTGGTCGAATTATCTATTGTACTCGTTATTCTAGGATTGCTGACAGGGGGTATTCTTGCAGGCCAATCCCTTATCCGTGCTGCAGAATTACGCAGCGTAACAAACGAATACCAGCGCTACATCACTGCAAGCCAAAGCTTTCGTGATAAGTATATGGCCTTACCTGGTGATATGGCCAACGCCACCCGCTTCTGGGGCGATGACAACGCAGCCTGCGCCGATGCAGCAATTCCAAACGGATCGCCCGGCACTTGTAGTGGCGATGGGGATGGCATTATTGAATCCGCACTGGTTACGGCTAACGTTACGGCTGAAATCTTTCGCTTCTGGCAACAGCTTGCGCTCGCAGGGTTGATTGAAGGCACGTACACAGGCATTGCAGGCCCACTAGATGGATGGGATGCCACCACAACCAACGTACCCAAAGCAAAGCTGGGGCAGGCTGTGTGGTATATCTATCCAACTAATCGTGCGACTACAACGGGTGATGGTTCCATAGCCAACGGTACGCGGAATGGATGGATACAATTCGGCAGCGATAGTGCGATTAATACGGATAATCCCGGTGCCGTGATGAAACCTGAAGAAGCATGGAACATCGATACAAAAATCGATGATGGCAGACCTGGAATTGGAAGGGTAGAGATGCGAGGATGGAACGGCTGCACCGACGCAGCAAGTGCTGCCGCGGCTACCAACAGTAATTATAATCTTACAAACAATAGTGTTATCTGTGCGCTGATGTTCGTAAATCCTTTTAATTAATATTGGTATTAATGACAAACTAGCCATGCTGCGCTATTCAGGCAGCATGACAGAAAAATCTCCGCCACTTCCCTCAACCCTTGCTGCGTTCTTGCGCTTGGTGCTTGCGCCTTACAAATGGCGGGTGGTGTTTGTGTTGTTTTCGCCCATCATTATGGCGATTGAAAATAACGCGCTGCCTTATGCGCTGAAACTGGTGGTCGATGCGGTGATGGCGCACACAGGCGCGCGCAGCACCATTTGGCCAGAAGTCACAGGTGCTATCATACTCTATGTGGGCGTGCTCGCGTTCATGATGCTGGTGTTCCGCCTGCGTGAATGGGTGATGGTGGGGCTGCAACCCGCGCTGATGGCGGATATTCGGGCGCGGTTATTTATGCATGCCACTCAGCATTCGCACAGCTATTTCAGCGATCATTTTGCGGGAAGCATCGCCGCCAAAATCAACGACCTTGCGCGCGCCATCAATGCGATGAAGGATTTTATCTGCTGGCGGCTTGTAACCTCGGTATCCATCAACCTGATTGCGGTGGCACTTATTGCAAGCGTGCATTGGAGCTTTGCGCTGCTCGTTGCAGGATGGATTGTGCTGCATTTGTTACTCACCTCGCTACTGGGCCGCAGGGTGAGTGTGGCGGCCGCACAGAATGCTGAAGACCGTGCGGCACTCAGTGGCAGCATTGTCGATACAATTGGTAATATCTCTTCTGTGCGCGCATTTGCGCGCAGGACGCATGAACGCCGCGTGTTGCAGCAGGTGCAGGATACAGAAATCGCCAGCCAGAAAAAAATGCTCTGGCGCATTCTATGGACACGTCTGATTACCGATATCCCGATGTGCCTGATGTATCTCGCGCTGTTTGTGGGGCTCATTTACGGCTGGCAACAAGGCACGGTGAGCGCGGGCGATATGGTGTATGTGCTGTTTGCCACCTTCTTGGTACTCGAGCAGACCTGGATGTTAGGCACAGATTTTCCCGCTTTCATCAGCGAGCTAGGTTCGGCCAATAACGCGCTTTCACTTATTGCGACACCGATTGAAATTTCCGACAAAGAACACGCCAAACCATTGCAGGTAGCGCAAGGCAGTATCACGTATGAAAATATCGTATTCGGCTACCGCAAAGCAGGTGCGCCCTTATTCTCAGGGCTTCATGTACGCATTGAAGCGGGCGAAAAATTAGGGCTGGTTGGATTCTCGGGCTCGGGTAAAACCAGCTTTGTGAATCTACTCTTGCGCCTGCATGAGGTGCAGCAAGGCCGCATCACCATCGATGGACAAAACATTGCCGATGTCACCCAAGATTCGCTACGCGCGGCGATTGGGCTGATTCCGCAAGACACCAGCCTGTTTCACCGCAGCTTGCGCGAGAACATCGCTTACGGCAATCCGGATGCAACGGAAGCTGCGATACGCGATGCGGCTGAGCGTGCAGGCTGTGCGCGCTTTATTGCACAACTGCCAGAAGGGCTTGATACCAAAGTGGGAGAGCGCGGAGTCAAGCTCTCAGGCGGGCAGCGCCAACGCATTGCACTGGCGCGCGCGATGGTGAAAAATGCTCCCATTCTGGTGCTGGATGAAGCCACAAGCGCGCTGGATTCGGTCACCGAATCCATCATCGGCAACGCAC
>JAIXZB010000187.1 GCA_027489915.1 Rickettsiales bacterium
TAACTACAAGGATGTAGACCCATGAAGCATTACTCAATGCGCGCTCGCTCAGCCTATATTCGTGCATTTACGCTGATTGAATTATCGATTGGATTGGTGATTATGAGTTTGCTTGCAGCGGGTGCGCTGACGGTGGGTGGTGTTGTAGTGGAACAGCAGCAATTTACGGGCAGCAACCAGCGGGTTGCGGAAGCGAAAAAAGCGATTGAGAATTACTTTTCGGTGAATGGCAGACTGCCCTGCCCCGCAAGCCTGACCACTGCATCGGGCGCAGCTGGATTTGGGGTGGAGGTGAATTGCGCTGCAGGCGGTGGTGCCCCTGCTGGCACGGCACGTGTGAACAGTGGCGGTGCATTCTCGGGCGGTGCGAATACGGCGGGTGTAGTGCGCATTGGTGCACTGCCTGTGCGCACACTGGGACTGCGCGACAGTGCGATGAGCGATGAATACGGCAACCGTATTTTATATTCGATGACCGAACAGTTTGGCACGGTTGCCACCGTAGCGGCTGCCACAGGAGCGATTACGCTGAGGGATGGCAATGGCAACGATATCGCGACTTCTGCCACTGCGAACGGTGCGGTATTTGCTGTATATAGTGCTGGGCCTGATGGCAAGGGTGCGAACCGCTATCAATCGGGTGCTGCAACGGTTGTGGGCTGCGCGGGCGGGCTGGATGCAGAGAACTGCAACGGTGATATTATCCTGCGCGACACACGGTTTAACAACGGCGCGGGCGCTGCGAGTTATTACGACGACATGCTGCAATGGTCGCCTAAATACCTGCTGACCAACAGCTCTACATCCACTGCCGCGAGTGGATCAACGGGATGGGTGCAATATAATAATGGCGGGTTCCTCGGCTCAAACGCCAACTTCTTCTGGGATATCGGCAATAACAGGCTCGGAATTGGGACCGCAACGCCAAGTATGCCCTTGCATGTGAGAAGTAGTTATGGCCCTGCGTTGTTTGAGACTTCTAATACGGGCTACACAGATATAAACGTGTATAACTCATCGGTCGGAGCGATAAATACGGGTGGCTCTACTTGGTCGTTTTTAGTAGCGGGATCGGCGGGAATAAACGGACAACCCCCAGGATCAATGGCCCTGCATCAGCATGGTGCTGCACCGCGGCTGGTGATTGACAATACTGGGAATGTGGGGATTGGTACGGCAAACCCCACTCGCGCCTTGCAGGTGCAGCGCAACACAACCGATTATGTGGCGTATTTGTATAATACCGACACTACCAATGGTTATGGTGTATATGCCCGAGGTGGAGCTTATGGATTGGTTGCTTACGCGGATAACGCATCGGGCAATGCGGTTGTTGGACAAAATGTTGGTACGGGTGCGACAGGATATTTAGGTTCCGGTACAGCGGGCATATATGGATCAACGCCCAATTCAGCAAGTAACGCTGTTTATGGAGTTAACTCTGGAAGTGGTTCCTCTGGGTATTTAGGTTCAGGAGGCACTGGGGTTTATGGCATAGGCACAACTGGGCATGGAGTGTATGGCCTTTCAGTAAGCAATATGGGAGTGTATGGGCAAACAAGCAACGGATCAAATAATGCGATAATGGGATATAACGCTTCATCAGGTGCAGCAGGGTATTTGGGTAGCACTAATAACGGGGTGGTTGGTTCAGGGCCTAATTATGGCGGATACTTTACTGGCGGTTTTATTGGCTTATTTGGCTACAATACTACCATCGGCACACATGGATATATAGGCTATGGCAGCTGGTCGTTCTCTGGCACTGGCGATATATATACGAGCGGTGTTGTGGTTTCGAGTTCTGATAAGCGACTGAAGGAAGACATAAAAGACATTAAATCTCCTTTGCAGCAGGTCATGAAACTGCATCCTGTTACCTATAACTGGAAAAAGAACTCGGAACAGGCGCTTACCCAAAAAGGGATTCAGTATGGCCTAATTGCACAGGAAGTGCGTGATGTCATCCCCAATATTGTGAGGGAAGCAGAGGCAACTCCTCAACTAAAAGATTCCAAGACCGGTAAATTGCTACCCAAAACTTTAAATCAGGAACTAGGCACATTCCTGACCATCGATTATTCGCGTTTTGTACCGTTTCTCATTGGTGCGGCAAAGGAATTGAAAGCCGAAAACGATGCCTTAGGTGCTAGAGTAGAGGCTCTTGAAAAAGCCCTTGGTGAGAAAGGTGTTGTGGTACCTGAGGCGAAGCCTGCTAATGACACTATGAATTACCGTACATTGTCGCTGCTGCTTGGTGGTGCGCTTGCGGGGTTTGTGCTGACATCGCTGGTGAGACGGCGGGGGTAAATCTTCCCCCGCACGTGTTGCGGGGTCTGGGGTTCAGAGTACGAGGTGGTGCGCGTTGAGGCGCGGATACCACCGTTATGCAACAGGGCAGGTTACACTCATGCGGTATGACAGTATAAAAAATTAATCGTGCTTATTTATCCACTCGGAAATCACAGGGCGTACGAGCTCGCGCCATTTCTTACCGTTGAAGATGCCGTAATGGCCAACGCCGTGCTGAAGGTGGTATTTCTTCTTCGCGTCGGGCAGGCCTTTGGCGATGGTGAGTGCGGCTTTGGTCTGGCCAACGCCTGAAATATCATCAAGCTCACCTTCAATCGCAAGAATTGCGGTTTTGGTGATGGCTTCAGGGCGCACACGCCATTCGCGGTGGAAGAACTCACCTTTGGGAAGTGAGTGTTTATGAAACACTTCCTCGATGGTTTGCAGGTAGAACTCGGCAGGCAAATCGGCGACGGCCAAGTATTCATTGTAGAAGGCGCGGTGTGCGGCAGCACTTTCGCCATCGCCTTGCACGACGTGCTTGAATAGCTTGGCATGCTCGCCTGCATGACGCTCGAAATTCATGCTCATGAAGCCTGCGAGCTGCAAGAAGCCAGGATATACACGGCGCATGAAGCCAGGGTAATTAAGCGGCACACGTGTAACCACGTTCGATTCAAACCATTCCATTGGATGTTCTTTGGAGAACTGGTTCACTTTGGTAGGCGCTTCGCGTGTATCGACTGGCCCACCCATGAGGGTCATGGTGCGTGGCGTTGCAGGATCTTTCAGATCGCTCATATGCGCAACGGCAGCAAAGAGGGGAACAGAAGGCTGGCACACGGCCATGGTGTGCAGTGGCATGCCCGATTTATGCATAATCTGCAAAAATTCGATGACGTAATCGATATAGGTATTCAAATCGAATTCGCCTTTGAACAGCGGAATCTCACGCGCATCCAGCCAATCGGTGATATAGACATCGTGGTGAGGAAGTAGTGCTTCAACCGTGCCGCGTAAGAGTGTGGCATGGTGACCCGACATGGGGGCAACCAGCAGTAATTTCGATTGTTTGATTTTGCCTTGTTTCTTGAAGCGCAGCAAACGGCAGAACGGTTTTTCTACAACGATTTCTTCCCAGATTTCGACATTCTTGCCTGCAACTTCGCAGTGCTTGATACCAAATTCGGGCTTGGGATACGATTGTGTGACGCGCTCGATAATTTCTGCACCTGCAGCCAAATGGCGGCCCACACCCGTGTAAGAATGAGGGTTCATTGGGTTGTTGAAGAATTGTTTGGTCGCATTGGCCATAAGGCGCATCGGCGCAAGCGATGCCTGATGCATCTCGCGAAGCCCATAGAGCGAAGCATTTTCAAAAATCACGGCGTAGTCCTTTCTGTGCATTCATCAGTGGGTTATCCCCACCATCCACAAGATAACAGCATATGGTAAAGAAAGAGTGAAGGCGCAGAGTGCAGGTTGCGCAGATAGCAAAGAAATGCTGTGTGTCTGTTTTTATCTAACATTAAGTAATGACTAGCATATTTTAGAAAATGCTGCAAAGCACAAAATACACAATGATGCGTTTGTAATGCGAAGGCAATATACTGGGGCAGTTATGCAACATGTAAACTGCCCCCGAAAGTACTATAACCCTTTTTCTAAGAGGTCAATAATAGCTGTGGTACGTTCTTTTACTTCACTTACGTTGCTGATGCTATGATCTATAACCAGTTTACCATCCTTAAAAGTAAAATTGCTTGGAGTCCAATAATTACTGGTACAGGTAATAAGGATAGATTTCAGCCCAGCCGCTAGTGCCTCTTTACCCATATCATCACGCGCTATAGAGGTGAGTGCTTCGATAAGTGGAATAAAATAAAGCGGCCCAAAACTTTCATGGTACAAATGCACCTGCCCTTCCGCAGCCAGTTTATCCCATTCTACATCGAGTGTGACACCGCTTCCCGTTAGTGCTGTGATGGCTTTCTTGTGGGTTTCGAATTCCCCTTTTTTATATTCGTCTATCGCGCGTCTTTCGGCAAGTCCCATAGGTAACTCCTATCGTTAAACAATGACAGAATTCATAGCGGATGCAATACGCTGTTTCAAGGAAGGTCGAGGCATTACTGATAAGTCTACGCGTATTTCAAGTACGCTGTTGCATGTTTCAATCATCAGCTCTTTTGCTGGAGAGTGGCTAAGTGAGATAGAGGTAAGGGAAGCAAAAAACGCTGTGGTGATAGTATCTGCGCCGATTGTTGCAATCTCATCGGCAAGCATGGAGAGTATATCCAGACCATTTGCCCAGATAATGGAATCAAAATCTGTTGTAATTGTAATGGGGGGACAAACACCCATGACTGCGCGGATGCGATCTGACAGGTCGCTGACGCTGCGATGGGCTTTTAAGGCGGAAAGCGGCGTTTCACCTGCAGGCCGTGATAGTGTCTCAGGTGAAAGTGCGATAAGCAGATGCGTTGCATCATGGATAGTAAGCGAGGTAATGCTTGCAACCTGTACAAGCGTAATGTCATCTCGCCCATTTCCTTCGCCCGCAAGATACAATACGGCACCTTCGCGCAAGCTATGGTAGCCATGCATCCAGCCTGTGATGATGCCACTTTGGGTGTAAACTGTAAGCCGTATATTGGCACTACCCAGCTCAGACAGATACCGTTGCAGCTTTTCCAGTGAAGACGCTATCGACTCGGGTTTTATCGCATTTAGTATATCCATAATGGAATTTCTCTTTTACTGTTTGTTTTTATCGCGTTGTTTGCCAAGCTCTTCACCCATACGGCGCAAGGAACGGCTGGCATCATCGCGCGGGACGATGACTTCAATAAGGGCGAGTGTATCGAGTGCGAGTGCATCGGTAATGGCGGATTCGAGTGCACCCAGCGTTGCCACTTTGTAGCTGGTGCCGACACCGAGCATTTCGGTGAGTTTGGTGTAGTTCCACATCAGGATGTTATTGAATGCGCCATCGAGAA
>JAIXZB010000146.1 GCA_027489915.1 Rickettsiales bacterium
CCCTCAAAAATCTTCCGCCCGATAATTACGGCGCATGGAAAAAGCTTGATCTAAATTTCGACCCTGCTGCCATGCTGTAGCTATGCGACGTACTGTCATCGGCTTTATCATTATTTTTATCATAGCTGCCTGCTCACTCTTTTTTGCATCGGATTTAGTTATGTCATGGTTCAAAAAAACACCTGCGCCAATCATTGCCAAAGAAGATTTTACTAAAGCATTAGAATCATCCGAACTGGGTGGATATAAGCTTACCACTATTGCCCTTGGTGATCTGGAAGTGCCAACAGGGCGTATTGTGGTAGGTGATCCGCTTGCATCTCCTGAAATGCCTCCGCTCGTAACACGTATTCCCAAAGGCCGTTATCCCGTTAGTATTGTTATGGCTGACACAGGTGATTTTGGCGATCGCATCGCACTGGCCGTGCTGCAAGTGCGCAATGATTCTGCCATACGCTACGAAATGACACATAACGAAATGCAGGATATGTCCACCCTCAAGGAAGGATGGATCATGGGTTTCCCCGTTGATGCTGGGATGGGGTTTTTTGCCGATGAAGCCTCTAAAGAATCCTATCTCACGTTTCTCGAACAGTTTGATGGCACTACTCAGAATGTCTATGATGATTACTTCGCCGAACGCCTCAGGAAAGTTGCAAAAGAAGCAAATCATTCCCGCACGGATGGTGATTGGTTAAATTGGTATATTCCCCATTCGGAAGGTCACAATCTCGTTATGTTTGCAAGCGGATATGGCGATGGATATTACCCCGTTTATGTAGGTAAAAACACAAAAGGCGATACCGTCAACATCCTCATCGATTTTCAGGTTCTGTTTGAACCAGAAGAATAAGCACAACTTCCTTTTTGACCGCACCGTTTTTTTGGGATAAGACAACGTCAAATCAAAATACCGTTGTTGTCGGTTTCTTACAGGGAAATTTTTTTATGTCACTTTTTTCTATTCTCCGCCGCGTTGCATTTGTGTGTGCTGTTGCATTGCCAACCATTGCGAGCGCCCAAACCCGCATCGATATTACGCAAGGTAACTTTGAACCGGTGCCAATTGCCGTTACCGAATTCACGGGCGTGGATCCCAACCTTGGCCGCCAAATCACCTCCGTGGTGTCAGCAGATTTAGAGCGCTCTGGCCTGTTTCGTCCCATCAGCCCTGCGGCGTTTATCGAGAAAATTGCCTCAGGCGATACCATTCCCCGTTTTGCTGATTGGCGTCAAATCAATGCGCAATTTATTGTCACTGGCAGCATTGCACCTGCGGGCGATAAGCTCAAAGTCAGCTTCCGCTTGTGGGATGTGTTGGCCGAGCAGCAAATTGCAGGCAAAGAATTCAACACCTACGCCAATAACTGGCGCCGCATCTCGCATTTAATTGCCGATGAAATCTACAAACGCACCACAGGCGAAGAAGGCTATTTCGATACACGTATTGTCTATGTGGCGGAATCGGGCCCTGGCACCAAGCGCGTGAAGCGCCTTGCCATTATGGATCAGGATGGTGAGAACCATAAGTTCCTCACCGATGGTTCGGTGCTGGTGCTCACCCCCCGCTTCTCGCCTAACACGCAGGAAATTCTCTATCTCTCCTACGCTGGGCGTCAGCCACGTGTGTTCCTGCGCGATTTGCAGACAGGCCGCGAAGAAATGCTTGGCCGTTTCGATGGGATGAGCTTTGCACCGCGCTTCAATCATGATGGCACGCGTATGCTGTTTTCCATCGCCAAAGGCGGTGTCACCAACATTCACGAGATGGATCTGCGTTCGCGCTCGACCCGTCAAATCACCAATGGTGGCGGTATCGATACTTCGCCCACCTATTCACCCGATGGCCGCATGATTGCCTTCAACTCCGATCGTGGTGGTTCGCAGCAGATTTATGTGATGAATGCCGATGGTTCAGGCATCCGCCGCGTCAGCTTTGGCGAAGGCCGTTACGGCGATCCCGTATGGAGCCCACGTGGCGATTACATCGCCTTCACCAAAATGTATGGTGGCGCGTTCTATATCGGTGTCATGAAATCCGATGGCTCTGGCGAGCGTATGCTCACCCAAAGCTGGCTCGATGAATCGCCAAGCTGGGCACCTAATGGCCGTGTGATTGTGTTCTCACGTGGCAGTAAGTCCTACGGCGGCGTGTCGCGTGCACGCTTATATAGTGTAGATATCACAGGCCGTAACTTGCGCGAAGTGATGACGCCAATGGATGCATCCGACCCTGCATGGTCGCCATTACTCCCAATGTAACAGGGGTTTGTTAATCCCTAGTTACTCTATGGGATTTTAGCCTCCTGTTACAAAAATATCACAGCTATAAATAAGGTGCAGAGTCGCTTGCGACTCGTTTGCTTCGCTCTTGCGTTTATTTCGCAACACCACTATCTGTCTGCCATCCCAAGCGAGAACGCTTTGGTATAAACATTTGATATCTAGGAGTAATTAACATGAAACTGCAAGCTCTTGCTGTTGTGTCTGCTCTGTTTCTGCTCGCTGCGTGCGATAGCTCGTCGAGCGGTGATGGTGCAAATGGTGGCGCTGGTGGCGCTGCTGGTGGCTACGGAACCGGTAACGGTGAAATCGCACCAAACGTTGGTGACCGCGTATTCTTCGCTCTCGATAGCTCGGTTCTGAGCTCAGAAGCTCAAGCGGCTCTCGGTCGTCAAGCTGACTGGCTCAAGTCGAACGGTTCGGTGAACGTAGTAATCGAAGGCCATTGCGATGAGCGTGGCACCCGTGAGTACAACATCGCCCTGGGCGAGCGTCGTGCATCGGCTGCGAAAAGCTACCTTTCATCAGTCGGCGTTGATGCAGGCCGCGTTTCTACCATCTCGTATGGTAAAGAGCGTCCAGCTGTAGTGGGTTCAGACGAATCGTCTTACTCACAAAACCGCCGCGCAGTAACCGTGATTGCTAACTAGTTAGCACCCGTTACTCAAAGTATACGAAACCCGCGGGGCTAGCCTCGCGGGTTTTTTGTTGAGCGGAACATCCGTCTGCTATTTGACATGCGCTGCCAATCGCGTATGTGATGAGTGTTACAGGAGATACATTTATGAAATCATTTTTATTCACCTTCACTGCATTGCTGATTGCATCCCCCGCATTCGCGCAGGATTATTCAGCACTGCAAAGCAAACTCGATAGGTTAGAACGCGATATGACGTTCTTGCAGCGCCAAGTCTATAAAGGCGACCCTAACTCCACAGGCTCTGGCATTCCCGATCCAAGTGGAGGTGCAGCCACCGTTCAGCTTACCCAAGTTCAGGAAGAAATGCGTGCACTTCGTGGACAGTTCGAGCAACTCGAATTCCGTATTCGCAAAATCGAAGAAGACCAGCTCAAACGCGCTGAAGATACCGAGTTCCGCCTGCAGCAACTCGAAAAATCCGCCATGCCAGCTTCCATGCCAGAAGCAAGCGCTGCTCCTATTCCCGATGCATCAACACCACCTCCGGCTGCAACTCCTGCTGCACCTAAAAACAGTGGCTACGATATTAACGCCGAAGATCCCTCAACAGCACGCAAGCCCACAGCACAATATGAACCTGCTGCACCCGCTGAATCCTCTACCAACTTCACTTCTGCACGCGAGCATTACAACCACGCATTCAAGCTACTGAACGATGCTAAATATGCCGATTCTGCATCGAGCTTTTCTTCTTTTGTGTCCAAGCACCCCAAAGATGCGCTGGTACCCAACGCCTATTACTGGATGGGTGAGAGCTACTACGCGCGCCGCGATTTCACCAAAGCGGCCGAAGGGTTTCGTAAAGGCTACGAAGCTGCACCCAAAGGCCAGAAAGCGCCCGATAATCTGCTAAAGCTTTCGCTCTCACTCGCCAACCTCAAGCGTAAAGATGAAGCCTGCATTGTGCTCAAACAAGTCTCCGTTCAATATGGCAAAACTGCCAAAACCACCGCCGCCAAAGCCGATAGCGAATATAAGCGCCTTGCTTGCGCCTAATTGTGAATCCCCTGCACGCCTATATTTTTCCTATTCTTGATTCTCTAGCACTGCCTACATCTGCACATCTGGCCGTTGCCGTTTCAGGCGGTAGCGACAGCATGGCGCTTGCGTATATATTGCATGCCTACGCGAATGCGAAAGGCCACCGTATTACTGTGCTCACCGTCAATCATGGGCTGCGCCCAGAATCCGCGCGTGAAGCAGCACAGGTATGTGCGTCCATGCAAGCGCTTGGTATTCCTCACCACATCCTTTCCTGCGCGCCAATAGATAGCTCGCGTAACTTGCAAGCACATGCCCGCGCCGCGCGCTATGATGCACTCGCTGCATGGTGCAACACCCACCAAGCCCATGCATTATGTATCGGCCACCACGCCGAAGATCAGGCCGAAACCGTTGCACTCCAGCGCCATCGCGGCAGCACACCCCCTTCGCGTGCGGGCATGGCATGTGTCACCTACCGCGCATCACTGCCTATCATCCGCCCGTTGCTTGGTGTGCGCAAACAGCAGCTTCAAATCTATCTAACCGAACACGCAATTGCATGGATTGAAGACCCAAGCAACGCAAGCGACCGCCACAGCCGCAACCGTATTCGTCGCACTATGGACGATGCAGAGGTTAAAGCACTCTGGCACGAAGCACAGCACATGGGAGAAGCGCGCAACCGCGATGATGTCATGCGCAACACATGGCTAAGTGAGCATAAGGTGGGTATTACCGATGGCACTGTCCGCATGCCATTTGTGGCATGGCAGAACCTACCACCTCTCCTGCGCAGCGATGTACTGTCGCATATAATCTGTATTGTAGGTGGCAACCCGCATCGACCGCGCCTGCATGAAACCCTGAGGCTGGTGAAACACATGCTCGCAAGCCCGAAAGACAAGGCCACACTGGGCAAATGCATTGTTGCATGGAACCATGCGAAAGGCCATATTCACATTACACCCGAGCCACTACGCAAGGTAGCACTTGATGTTGGCTCCTCTCTGCCCCATATGAAACATGTCGCGTCACCGAAATCGCTTGAAGTACGGCCTTTTCAGTGGTTCAATTCATCACCTTATTTTTAGTGTGTTATGCAGCCATCACCTCTTCTTCGCAATATCCTTATCTGGGGCGCCATCATGATTGGTGCAGTCCTCACCTTTAACGCATTCAGCCCCGAAGGCGCAGGTGGTCAGGGCACGCAAATGGCCTATTCCGAGTTTCTCGATAAGGTGCAGTCGCGCGATGTGTCCGACGTGCAAATGCGCCAGTTGCGTGATGAAGGAACCGTTATCAAAGGCCACCTCAAAAGCGGCCAGCCCTTCATGACACAAGGGGTGACCGATCCCGATTTAGTATCCAAACTGCGCGAGGCCGATGTCAAAATATCCGCCGCGCAACAAAGTGGCATGGCCAACTTCATGAGCAATCTGCTCAGCTCGCTGCTACCTATTTTATTATTC
Organism: Rickettsiales bacterium; assembly: GCA_027489915.1. Classification (GTDB taxonomy): domain Bacteria; phylum Pseudomonadota; class Alphaproteobacteria; order Rickettsiales; family UBA3002; genus JAIXZB01. The sequence continues at coordinate 5,437 of JAIXZB010000146.1, forward strand.
ATCGGCATCTATTTTTACTTTATGCGCCAGATGCAAGGCGG
>JAIXZB010000092.1 GCA_027489915.1 Rickettsiales bacterium
TCACTTGGTCGAGCGGCACACCTGCGCTATCTGCGACTTCTTGCATTTCGGCTTCACTATGGGGGAGGAATTCGTGCAATGGCGGATCGAGCAGGCGGATGGTGACGGGCAGGCCATCCATGATGCGGAAGATGTCGGCGAAATCGCGGCGTTGCATGGGGAGAAGTTTGGCGAGTGCCACTTCGCGCGCTTTTTTGGTTTCGGCAACAATCATTTCGCGCACGGCGATGATGCGCTCGGCATCGAAGAACATGTGTTCTGTGCGACATAAGCCAATGCCTTCGCAACCGAAATCGCGGGCGACTTGTGCATCTTTGGGTGTTTCGGCGTTGGTGCGCACGTTGAGTGTGCGGGCTGCATCGGCCCAGCCCATGACGGTTTCGAAATCGCCTGATAAATTGGGCTCGATAGTGGCCACTTCGCCGAGCATGACTTCGCCTGTGGAGCCATTCAGGGTGAGGATATCGCCTTCGCGGATGGTGAGGGAGCCGACTTGGAATTCTTTGCGGGCGTAGTTGATGCGCAAATCACCTGCACCACTTACGCAGCATTTGCCCATACCACGAGCCACTACGGCTGCGTGCGATGTCATGCCGCCACGTGCGGTGAGGATACCTTGGGCGGCGTGCATGCCGTGGATATCTTCGGGGCTGGTTTCGATTCGCACTAGAATTACTTTTTCTTTCAGCTTGGCTTTGGCCTCCGCATCCTCTGCTGTGAAGACGACTTTGCCTGATGCGGCGCCGGGGGAGGCGGGAAGGCCGCGCGTTAGCACTTGTTTTTTCGCTTTGGGATCGAGTGTGGGGTGGAGGAGTTGATCGAGCGATGCAGGGTCGATGCGCAGCAAGGCTTCATCGCGGGTGATGAGTTTTTCTTCGACCATATCGACGGCGATTTTGAGCGAGGCTTTGGCGGTGCGTTTGCCGTTGCGCGTTTGCAGCATCCAGAGCTTGCGGTTTTCAACGGTGAATTCGATATCCTGCATATCTCGGTAGTGCGATTCGAGTTTTTTATAGATGGTCACCAGCTCGGCAAATACATCGGGCATGACTTCTTCCATGCTTGGCAGATCGCCACCTTCAAGCCTGCCTTGGATGGTGATGGGCTGCGGGGTGCGGATGCCTGCGACCACATCTTCGCCCTGCGCATTCACCAAGAATTCGCCGTAAAATAATTTTTCGCCTGTGGAGGGATTGCGGGTGAAGGCAACGCCGGTTGCGCAATCATCGCCCATGTTGCCGAACACCATGGATTGGACGTTGACGGCAGTGCCCCAGCTTTCGGGAATATCGTGCAGCGCGCGGTAGGTGTTTGCGCGCGGGTTCATCCAGCTATCGAATACGGCACCGATGGCTCCCCAGAGTTGCTCATGCACATCTTGTGGGAAGGGGCGGTGGATTTCTTGCTCTACACGTTCTTTGTATTGCGATACGAGCTCTTTCAGATCTTCGGCGGAGAGGTCGGTATCTTGCGATACATCGCGGTCGTTTTTCATGAGATCCAGCAGGTCTTCGAACAGATGGTGTTCGACGCCGAGTACGACATCGGAATACATCTGGATGAAGCGGCGGTAGGAATCATACGCAAATCGGGCGTTGCTGGTTTTGGCAGCTAAGCCTTCGACGGTGGCATCGTTGAGGCCGAGGTTCAAGATGGTGTCCATCATGCCTGGCATGGAGGCGCGGGCGCCTGAGCGCACGGAGACGAGGAGGGGATTTTTGGCATCGCCAAACTGTTTGCCGACCTTGGCTTCGATGTAGGTGACGCCTGCGCTTACCTGTTCGCGCAAGCCTTGCGGCATTTGTTTGCCTTCGGCGTAGTAACTCACGCAGCAATCCGTTGGGATGGTGAAGCCGGGGGGCACAGGCAGGCCAAGCTGGCACATATCGGCGAGGTTGGCACCTTTGCCGCCGAGTTCGTTTTTCATTTTCGCGCTGCCTTCGGCGGCACCATCGCCAAAGGTGTAGACCAGTTTGCGGCTTTCGGTTGCGCTAAGTTTTTTGGCAGCAGAGGTGGCGTTCATGGGTGGCTCGCAAGAGGTAAGTGTTAGTTGTGCATGGTGAATAGCGCCTGAGGGCGCAGAAATCAACGGGGAATCGTGATTTTCACAGGGAAATTTATGCGTCTTGGATATCGGAGAAATCGGCGATGCTGTGCATAGTGTCGCGGATTAAGGCGAGTAGGCTTAAGCGGTTAGTGCGGATGGCGGCATCTTCGGCATTGACCAAGATGGCATCGAAGAACGCAGTCAGGGGGGCGCTTAGGTTTGCGATTATGGCTAAGGCTTCGCTAAAGCGTTCGGCTGCTATGTGCGGAGCGATTTCTTGCTCGGCGTTCAATAATGCGCTGTGGAGGGCTTTCTCTTGCGGTTCGGTGAGGAGGCTGGGGTTGAGGCCAGAGAAATGGTAGGTGGTTTTGTCTTTTTTTTCTTCCGCCGCGAGGATGTTGGTGGCGCGTTTGTAGGCTGCCAAAATGGGTGCGCCTGCGGGGGAGGTGATGAGGGTTTGCAGGGCGAGTGCTTTGGTGCGTGCTAGGGTTGGGTCAAAAGAGGTATTCGTTGCAATACTTGCTATGACACCGATTTTATCGGCGTCATAGTTAATCGCTCCGACAATATCATGCCTAATACCTTCATCGCGCAACATTACTGTAAATCTATCTCGGAAAAATTCGAGTGCATCAATTTTGAAATCTAGTTTTTCGTCGGAAGAGTAGTTTTCAATGAGTGCATACAAATCTATGCGCAATTTGTTCGTAAGAATAATGCGTAAGACACCAAGAGCCGCGCGTCGAAGAGCCAGTGGGTCTTTTGAGCCTGTGGGCTTCTCACCTGCTTTGAAAAGTGAGAGAATGGAATCGAGCTTATCGGCGAGGGCAATGCAGATGGTTATGGGGTCGGTGGGGACATCGTCCGATGCGCCTGTGGGTTTGTAGTGGTCGCGGATGGCGGTTGCTACTTGTTCGGATTCGCCTTGAGCGAGGGCGTAGTAGCGGCCCATAATGCCTTGGAGTTCGGGGAATTCGCCGCCCATGCCGGTGGGTAAATCGGCTTTGCAGAGTTGGGCGGCGCGGGTGACTTCGGCTTTGCAGTTTAGGCCGAGTGCATCGTGAATGGTTGCGGCGAGGGCGACGATGCGTTCGACTTTTTCGTGCATAATGCCGACTTTGGCGTGGAACACGACATCGCGTAGTTTTTCGCCCCAGACATCGAGCTTGGTTGCGCGGTCTTGGTTCCAGTAGAATTCGCCATCTGCCAAGCGGGCGCGTAGCACTCTCGCGTTGCCATGTTTTATGGCGCTCGCGTCTTCGACTTTCATATTGGCGGTGATGATGAAATGGTTGCTGAGTGTGCCATCTTGTTTTTGTAGGGCGAAGTATTTTTGGTGATGGCGCATTTCGCTGGTGAGTACTTCGGGTGGGAGTGCCATATAGTGCGCATCGAAGGTGCCGACATAGCAGAAGGGGGCTTCGACTAAGCCTGTGACTTCATCGAGTAATCCTACATCTTCGAGCAGAGTGAGGCCTTCGCTTTTGGCGGCTGCAATGGCGGCTTTGTGGATGCTGCTGCGGCGGACGTCAGCATCGACCATGACATGTGCTTGCTCTAATGCTGCAACATATTCATCGGCATGATTTAGGGTGATGGTGGCGGGCGCGAGGAAGCGGTGGCCTTGGGTGATATTGCTTGCGGTGATGTGGCCGAACTGGACGGGTATTATTGTGCTATCGAGCAGGCAGACCATGCTGTGCAGTGGGCGCACCCATTGGATGGAATGCGCACCCCAGCGCATGGATTTGGGCCATGTGAAATCGCGCATGAGCTGTTCGAGTGCGTCTTTGAGCCAGTCGCTCATGGCGCGGCCTTTGGTAAGTGTGCTGGCGAAATAGACGGTGTCTTTGCCAACTTGGCGCTGCTCGCATGCATCCAGCGAGGAGAGGCCTGCTGATTTGAGGAAGCCATCTATTGCGGCTTGCGGGGCGCCGAGTTTGGGCCCCTTTTTTTCTATTAGAATATCGGGCTGGATGGTGGGGAGATTTTCAACACGGATGGCGAGATGGCGCGGAGAGGCGTAGGTGGTGATGGTGCCATGTGTGATGTTGCCTGCGGCCAAGGCTTTGGTGAGGAGCTGTTGCGATTGCTCGCGCGCGCCACGCTGCATGCGGGCTGGGATTTCTTCGCTGAAACATTCAAATAGTAGGGTTGCCATGATTAGTCGTATTTTCCGTTGTGCAGTGCTGATGCGGTAGAGTAGTCGTTTGCGCGATCGGAACGTTTGCCGACGATGAGCAGGATTGGCATAATCAACAGCACAACGATGAAGATGACGGCAACGGTTATGCCAGTGCGTTTATCGCTGCTTACGAAACGTGGGGTGGGTTCGGTCATGATGTGCTCGTGCGGATACGGTTTCCAGTGGTGATGAGTGCGATGCGTGGGGTGTGGGTTTTTGCTTCCTGCTCGCTCATGCTTGCATAGGCACAGACGATAACTTTATCGCCCACTTGCGCTTTGCGTGCGGCGGGGCCGTTGATAGTGATGGCGCCTGAACCTGCGGGGAGTTCGATGATGTAGGTGGTGAAGCGTTCGCCGTTGCTCATGTTCAGTACATCGACCTGTTCGAAGGGGAGCATGCCTGCGGCATCCATTAAATCGCGCGGGATACCAATGGAGCCTTCATAATGCAATTCGCACTGTGTGACGGTGGCGTGATGCAGTTTGGATTTGAGTAATGTGAGCATCATGGGCGACCTGGAAGTGGCGAGGGTTCGATGGGGGAAGCACCTAAACCTGGAACGCTCAACAGTTCGCTTCCGAGCTTGGGAACATTGGCTGGCGCTGAGGGCTTAATGCCGCCGCAACGATCGGCAACGATGCCATACATTTTGGTGAATTCGGGTTTGAGTTTGCCATAACGATTTGCGATGTCGCGGGTGACGCGCTCGTTAAATTGCAGTTGTTTTTTGAGCATGCGGGCGCCGAAGGGCGAGCTATAAAATTGTTGCAGCCAGTTGAGTTCATCCGCGGTGTAGACCTGCGCCATAATGCGGCTTAAATCATCGGCAATGACTGAGGTATCGAGGTTCTTTTTGGTAAGTTCTGGCAGGTGGTAATTCAGCACATCGCGTTCACACGCGCGGATGTCGGGCGTGTTAGGATCGAAGAATACCAGCCCCATGATTTGCATGAAGCTATTGCGGTATAAATCGCGCCCATAGGCACCGCCAGCATTCATGGTTTTGATGAGTTTGAGTGCGTTTGCTTGTGATTCGGTGGTGGCGATTACAGAACCATCGCCTGCTGCTGGGTTTGCAGTTTTGAATGCAAAGGATGGGGCGCTAAATGCAAGCACAACAACTGAGGTGAGCAATGCGAGTGTGTGTTTCATGCGGTTTGGGACTCCACCCATTTTTCGCAACAGGCTTTAGCGAGGGCGCGCACCCGTGCGATATAGGAGGCGCGTTCGGTGACACCAATGACGCCACGCGCATCAAGCAGGTTAAAGCGGTGCGAGGCTTTGATGCATTGGTCGTAGGCGGGAAGCGTGAGGGGGGCTGGAGTATCGCCACGGGTGAAGGCTAAGAGTGCATTGCACTCTTTTTCGGCTTCTTTGAACTGGGCAAATAACTGTTCGGTATCGGCGGCTTCCAAATTATAAGCGGAAAATTCGCGTTCGTTCTGGTGGAATACATCGCGGTAGGTGATGGGGGTTTGCACTTTGGGGCCACCAGGGAAAAAATTATAGCCTAAATCGTAGACGTTTTCGACGCCTTGGATATACATGGCGAGGCGCTCGAGCCCGTAGGTCAGCTCGCCTGATACGGGGCTGCATTCGATGCCGCCGACTTGTTGGAAGTAGGTGAACTGGGTGACTTCCATGCCATCGCACCAGACTTCCCAGCCTAGGCCCCATGCGCCGAGTGTGGGGGATTCCCAATCATCTTCGACGAAGCGGATATCGTGCTGTTCGGGTTTGATGCCGAGCAGGCGGAGTGATTCGAGGTAGAGTTCCTGCAAATTATCGGGCGAGGGTTTGAGTATGACCTGAAACTGGTAATAATGCTGCAAACGGTTGGGGTTTTCGCCGTAGCGGCCATCTTTGGGGCGGCGCGAGGGTTGGACATAGGCGCAATTCCAAGGCTTGGGGCCGAGTGCACGCAGCGTGGTTGCAGGGTGAAAGGTGCCAGCGCCCACTTCCATATCATAAGGTTGCAGTACTACACAGCCCTGAGCTGCCCAGAAACCTTGAAGGGTGAGTATAATATCTTGAAACGACATCGACATAGTGCGTGTGCGTAGCAAACTGTCATGGAAATGTAAAACATTTAGGCAAGGATTAGCACATAATATGGTATGGTAACTCAGTAGGAAGGTTGTTTTATGAGCAAAAAGGGAGCGCAGGACATTTTGCTCATTGCAGCAGGTGGTACGATTGCGGCAGAGCCTTATGCGCAAACACCAGAATATGTGACGGTTGAAACCAATGCGCATGTGATTCAGGCGCTGCAGGATGTCGCAGGAAAAGAAATTACGGTTGGGGCTGCGGATTTTTCGATTAAGGACAGTAAAGATATTACGGATGAGGATTTGCAGCGCGTAGCAGGGTTGATTGCGCAAGCGCAGCAAAATTTTATTGTCATTACGCATGGAACCGATGCTATGCCGCAGAATGCAAGGAAGCTTAAAGCCTTGCTTGCGAGCGATTTTCCTAATGTGCTTGCTAAAAAGCGGATTGTGTTTACGGGGGCGATGGAACCGCTAACGCATGGTGTGCAATCGGATGGATATGCGAATTTGAAAGATGCGCTGGAGGTTGCTTTGCACAATGCAAAAGCGGGTGTGAGTATTGTGATGCACGGGATGGTGATTAACCCTGACCGCGCGGTGAAGGATTTTGATAAAAAGGCAATTATTGAGCGCTAATATTACGCGTGGCCCACGGTGCTTGAGTAGAAATGCATATCGACACCAAGGGATTTGCCAGCTGTGGCCCATTTCAGATCGTCTTCGGTGGTGAAGAGGAGTGACCCAGTGGTGGGCACGGTGAGCCAGCTGTTTTCGGCGATTTCGCCTTCGAGCTGGCCGGTTTGCCAACCTGCATAGCCCACACAGAGCATGGAGTGTTTTGGCCCGCGACCTGCGGCCATGTCGGTTAAGATGCTACTCGAGGCAGTGATGGCAATATCGCCATGGCGCACAAGGCTGGTTTCGGAAAAATAATCAGCGCTGTGCAACACGAATCCACGTGTTTTTTCGACTGGGCCGCCGAAATAGACGGGAATCTGGATATCGGCTGTGGCATCGGGTGATTTGGTGTCGAGCAATGAATTGAATGATACGCGCTCGAGTGGTTGGTTGATGACCAAGCCCATGGCACCTTCATCGTTATGCTGGAACACATAGACCACGGATTTTTGAAAACACGAACCGCTAATGAGTTGGGTGGCGACGAGTAGCTGGCCGGTAAGGTAGCCTTCGGATTGGTTGCGGCCATCGATGATGTGCGGGGCGCGGATGGTGCTTTGCGCGCTTGGCATAGTGATGTTGTCGCTCTGCTCAAGAGAGCGAGTGAACATTTTGCCTTTCATGCGAGAGAAAAAAGTATCAGACATAAAATTAAACTACCATGTGTGGGTTGCTTACTGAACTAAAAAATTTACTGTGACTGCGCAAGTTTGCCTTGACGCCACTGCTCGTGCTTGACCTGCGCCCATTCGGGCCAGTGGAGTGTGATGGGGATATGTCCGCATATGATGGGGTGGCCAGCGTTTTGGGCTTCTTCCCATGTATCGAGGCGGATGAGGGCGAGGCCTTCACCCAATGTGTGTGAACGCAATGCGCCAAGGGTTAGTGGGCCTGCGGTGATGGGGGTTTGCGCGCTTGGAAGTATTCCATGTGCGGTGACGCGAAGGATAGCTTTGCGTGCGATGTTTTTATAGTGCATGCGGGCGGTCACTTCCTGGCCGACATAGCAGCCTTTGGTGAAGCTTATGGCGCCTAATGCATCGTAACCCATATCCATGGCGACATCATCGCCTGCGCTATCGAATGCAGCTTCGGGGATGCCAAGAGCGATGCGTGAGGCGTGGTATTGGGCGGCGCTCAGGGATTCGGTTTCGTAGTCGTGCGTGTCGCTGTAGAGGCGCTTTGGCATGTCGGGGTGGCGAGGATCGGGAAAGCCTCGGCCTGCGTGATGATCGAGCAGGGTGAGGATTTTTTCGGTGGTGGCGATGGTGATTTTGGCACGAAGTTTGTAGCGGGTAAGGAAGCTTATAAGGGCTTCGGTGCTGCTTGCATCGCAATCGAGGAAGAGTGTGTTTTTCTCGCGCCACGCGAAAGCATCGAACAGAAGTTTGCCTTGCGGGGAGAGAAAAGCGGTGAGAGCGAGTGTATTTTCGCGCAGTGCTGTTACATCGCAGGTGGTGATTCCTTGCAGGAAGGATGCGGCATCGGCGCCATTGAGCGACAAAATACTGCGTGTGTAGGTGGGTGGGTGCATGTTGCAATATATAGTGTGAGAAAATGGGAATGCTAGCGGAGTGGTTACGGAACCATGCGAAAGGCTCTGATTAGGCGCTGAGACATAGAGGATAGGCTATAGTTTTCAATAATTTTTTTACGAGCGTTCAGGCCATAAGCGGTGGCGGTTTCAGGGGACGCCATGAGACGTGCGAGCCCATCTGCGAGAGCGGTGGGATTGTGCGTGGGGCTAAGAATACCATCGCTTTCGTGTGTTATGATTTCGTTTGGGCCTTCGCAGGCGCTGGCAATTACCGGGAGGGCTTCGGCCATGGCTTCTATCAGCGCGATGCCGAAGGCTTCGCTGCGGGAGGGGAGGGCGAATATATCGATACTTTGCATGAAGGCGGATTTATTGGTGACCCAGCCTGTGAATTTTACATGGTCTGATAGTTGCAGTGTTTTGACTAGGGATTCGAGTGGTTTTTGGGCGCTTCCATCGCCACCGATGATGGCACGGAAGGGGATGTGTTTATCGCGTAGTATGGCGAGGGCGTGGATGAAATCATCGATGCCTTTGACGGGCTCTAACCTGCCCA
>JAIXZB010000117.1 GCA_027489915.1 Rickettsiales bacterium
CAACTAGTAAACCTCACCTACGAACCTCTCTTTCCCTATTTTGCTGACAAAGCATCCGAAGGTGCCTTCCGCGTGCTGGATGGTAGCGATTTCGTGACTGATGGTGATGGCACAGGCATCGTGCATATGGCGCCTGCATTTGGTGAGGATGACTTTAAGCTCTGCCAGAAGCACAACATCCCCCTCGTGGTGCCGGTGGATGAAAAAGGCCGCTTCACCGATGAGATTGTTGACCTTGAGGATTTAACCCTCAAGGGCCTGAATGTGATTGCGGAAACCAGCGGCCAGCACGCGGATGAGCCGTTCAAGCCCGAGCAAGTGGCGAAATATGGCTTGGCAAACTTACGCATTATTGCGTGGCTGAAGAAGCACAACAAGCTCGTGCATCAGGAAGATTACAAACACAATTACCCCCATTGCTGGCGCACCGATACGCCGATTATTTACCGTGCCATGAGCAGTTGGTATGTAGCCGTCACTAAATTCCGCGACCGCGCGGTGGAGCTGAATCAGCAGATTAACTGGATACCAAACCATGTGCGTGATGGGCAGATGGGGCATATGCTCGCCACCGCACCCGATTGGAGCATTTCGCGTAACCGTTTCTGGGGTACGCCGATTCCGATCTGGAAATCCGCCTCGGGCAAAATTATTGTCTGCGGCTCGATTGAAGAAATCGAAGCGCTGAGTGGGCAGAAGGTAAGCGATCTGCACCGCCCGATGATTGATAACATCGTGTTGCATAAGGATGGTGAAGAGTATCGCCGTATCGAAGATGTGTTCGATTGCTGGTTTGAATCCGGTTCGATGCCATTTGCGCAACTGCATTACCCATTCGAGAACAAGCAGCTGTTTGAAGAAAACTTCCCCGCCGATTTTATCACCGAATATGTGGGGCAAACACGCGGCTGGTTTAACACGCTGATTATGCTTTCGACCGCATTATTTGATAAGCCGCCCTTCAAAAACTGCATTTGCCACGGCGTGGTGATTGATGCAGAAACGGGCCTGAAATACAGTAAACGCCTGAAAAACTATAAAGACCCACGCGAGGTGATGGATGCATTCGGTGCCGATGCATTGCGCTGGATGATGCTAAGCTCGCCCGTCATGCGCGGCGCAGATATTGGGGTTGACCCCGAAGGTAAATTCATCCGCGATGTGGTGCGTCTGAATATCAAGCCCATCTGGAATGCGTATAATTTCTTCACCCTCTATGCGAATGCGGATGGAGTGGAAGCGAAATCCATAACCCATAGCGAGAACCTGCTCGACAGCTACATCTTAGCGAAGTGCAAAGCCGCCGTGGAAGCGGTGAAGCAGGGCATGGATGCGTATGATATGCCAGTGGCCACAAACGCCATTACAGGCTTTTTCGAGGTGCTGAATAACTGGTATATCCGCCGCAGCCGCGCCCGCTTTTGGGCAGAAGAAATGAGCGCCGATAAACAAGCAGCGTATGATACACTCTACACAGTGCTGGAAGTAATGTGCCGCGCCGCAGCCCCCTTGCTTCCACTCACCACCGAGGCGGTGTATTTGGGCATCACCCGCGCGGATGGAAGCGATGCAAAGCAAAGCGTTCACATGCAGGATTTTCCTGATGTAGCTGCTATTGCAGTCAATGCTGAATTGATTGCTGATATGGACCGTGTTCGCGATATTTGTAATGTTGCTTTGGCTTTACGAAATAAAAACAAGCTACGTATTCGTCTGCCATTAAAAGATATAAATGTAGTAACAAATTCCAACATAGCTCATGAGTGGAAACAAAAGTATGGCAGTGCTATTGCCGATATTATCAAGAGTGAAATAAACGTTGGAGAGGTGCTTGAAGGAGATATGTATGTTGATGATTATGCAACAACTAAACTCCAAATAAATTCTGCGATATTAGGCAAAAGATTACCCGCAAAAATGAAAGAGATTCTGCCTGCATCCAAAAAGGGTCAGTGGAATATATCAACCACAAATATGGTAGAGATAGCTGGTGAAGAATTGCTTTCAGAAGAATACGAACTTACATTGGAACCCAAGTCAGAATACGCAAATTGTGCCCAAGCTTTGGCTGATAATCGTGCCCTTGTAATTTTGAATATTGAGTCGAATCCCGAACTAGAAGCCGAAGGCATTGCGCGGGACGTTGTGCGGTTGATTCAGCAGGCGCGTAAGGATGCAGGGTTGAATGTGAGTGACCGAGTGGCACTGTTGCTGCAGCTTCCCGCCGATGCGGTGGCAGCGGTGGATGCACATGCTGAGTATATCAAGGAGCAAACCTTGGCTGATACACTGATGCATGGTGATGCAGCGCAGGCCAAACACCAGTTTGCACAAGAGCTGGATGGTGAAAGCTGGGTGATTGGGGTGAGCAAAGCCGCATGAGTTTGAGCGATCCAGAATTAGGCATTATTGGCTCGGGCGCGTGGGGCACGGCGCTTGCTATTTTGGCGAATCGTGCAGGTGCACGGGTAACGCTCTATGTGCGTAACGATCAGATTTATAATACCATCGCATCGGAGCGCATCAATGCGGCCTATTTGCCCGAGCATTTTATCGACCCTGCGATTCGTATTACGCAATCGATGGAGTCGCTCCAGCAATCGGAAATGATTTTGCTCGCAGTCCCCTCGCAATCGCTGCGTGCAGCGTGTATTGCGCTATCGGATTTGGTGGCATCGACCACACCGCTTATTATTGCGAGCAAGGGCATCGAGCGCGGTAGTCTGATGCTGATGAGCGAGGTGGTACAATCCATCATGCCGCATAACCCGATTGCCATTTTAACGGGGCCTAATTTCGCAAACGAGGCAGCATCGGGCCTGCCCACAGCCAGTCTGCTTGCGAGCTATCACTCTCAAACGGCGGAGCGCATTACTTATGCGCTGGCGGGAACCTACTATCGGCTTTATCAAAGCGATGACCCGATTGGTGCGCAAATTGGCGGTGCTGCCAAAAACGTGATTGCCATTGCAAGCGGCATTGCCCACGGAAGGCGCCTTGGTGAAAATGCACGTGCCGCACTCCTAACGCGAGGCGTTGCCGAAATTGCACGCCTTGCGAAGGCCAAAGGTGGCAAAGCAGAAACCGCGAGTGGATTATCGGGCATGGGCGATCTGGTGCTGACAGCATCCAGTCAAACCTCGCGCAATTTTGCATACGGTGTGCGTTTAGCGCTTGGTCAAACTGAATCCACCGCCAGTGAGCGTGGAGGGTTGGTGGAAGGGGTGCATAGTGCTGAATCGCTGGTGCAATTATCGCGCAAACTTGGGGTGCGTATGCCCATTTGCGAAGCAGTGCGCGATGTGCTGAATCAGCACCACAGTATCGATGATGCCCTGAAACAGCTGCTGAGTAGGCCAGCCTCGGAAGAGCTAAGTATTTGATATAAAATAATTTTAATTTGTGACGCGATGTAAAATGTCACCGAATTGTCATGCAGTTTTCCTGCGTATTTTGCTATTATCTACCTATGGCAGAACGCGCAGATTACATAAAAACAGGCAATAGCGCCCTTACACGCATCGGCAATAAGCTGAGTGTGGTGCCACTGCTTGGCTCGTTTATCGCAACACCATTTCTCACCATCGGTTTGCTGATGGATTCGGGTAAATGGTTGATGCGCGGTAAAGTGGGCAGTGCTGCCACGGAATTTGCAACAGGAACATTAAGTGCAGGCCTGAACATAGCAGCAGGGCCTTTGTGGTGGATTGGTAAAGTAGCCTCCGTAGGCTTTACTGGCCACACAGTAGGTACCCATGGCCGCGCTGCGGCAGAATCGGTGATTGGTGGCATCACAGGCGCACTGGGGATGAAACCGAAAGTATTACAATCCTACACCGCAGGTATTGGTGCAATTCCCGGTGCAGGCATGTATTATGGACAACAGGCTCCAGGCTATTGGTCAACCAGAGCAGCGCAAGAACAAGGGAAAGATCCCAACCAGCGCTGGCAGCAATACCGCAACGGCGACGGACGCGATCACGTAGCGGCACTACAACAAGCGGCGATGCAGCCACAAACGAGAGGAATCTAACATGAGCAACCTGGCCGAAAAAAACATCAGCGAGCTTGAACAAAAATATAACGACGTGACAGAGCTCTTCAGCATTGCTGAAGAATTTGCCTCGACCGTGGACAACACCTTCATTCGCGACCACGCAGCGCAGATGAAGCTGGTGGAGCCACTCATTGACGCAATTGCAGAGTCGGCAGATATTTTGACCGAAGAATATATTGCTGTGATTGAAGGCCAGAAAAAGCCAAGCGGCAAAACCCGTATCGAATCGGCGATGCGCAAAATTTATGTTGCTATACACGAATACAATGCCCGTGCAGCACGCACCACGCAAAATGCTGTGGGCAACATTCGCAACCTTGCAGACCCGATTGTAGAAAAACTGAAGCGTCAGATGGAAACGATTGTTGCGAACTTTATGGAGTTTGTAAAATTGTCACTGGACCGTGTTATGCAAAAGCATGACATTGAGGAGTTAAAAGAGCGTCACGAACGCATTGCAATCATGCTTCATGCTCAAACCATAGGGCAGGGCGCAAACTAAATGTTGCTTGATGATTCTAGTTCAGGGGCTGCCTCCTCTAAAGAGTTTTCAGAGAAGATTACCACCAGTGTCTCGGGAGATGTAGCAGACGAAAAACGTTATAGTCTCTTGGTTTCACAAGCCAGAGCTGATGCGTTAATGTGGGATTTTACCAATAATCCAAAAGTTAGTATACGGCAAATGGACGGCATCGAGGGGGCGCTTCTGTTTTGTACTGATGATAGGAATGTATGGAATCTTATGAGTAAAAAGGTTGGAAACACTCCTAAATTGCCTGATGGTGTAATACACGAGGCTCGAGGGAAAGGTAAATTAGAGCCTCCTGCAATGCGCAGTATGCAATAAAAAAGGGCCGCTTTCGCGGCCCTTTTCGTTTTTAGTGCGAATAATGTTTGAATTCGATGGGGTGCGGAGCACTTTCCCAATCCGTTACTTCCGCCATTTTCAGTTCGATATAGGCATCAATCTGATCATCACTGAATACGTCACCTTTCTTCAAGAAGGCACGGTCTGCATCCAGACACTCAAGTGCTTCACGCAGGCTTTTTGAAACATGCGGGATGTCTTTGAGTTCTTCTGGTGGAAGGTCGTAGAGGTTTTTATCCATTGCATCGCCAGGGTGAATCTTGTTCTCGATACCATCAAGACCCGCCATGAGAAGTGCCGCAAAGGTGAAGTATGGGTTGCCTGATGAATCAGGGAAACGCGCTTCAATACGCTTCGCTTTAGGGCTTGCTACGTAAGGAATACGAATCGAGGCAGAACGGTTGCGTGAAGAATATGCAAGCAGTGTAGGTGCTTCATAGCCCGGAACCAAGCGCTTGTAGCTATTGGTGGTACAGTTGGTGAAGGCGTTGAGCGCACGTGCATGCTTGATGATGCCGCCGATGTAATACAGGCAGGTTTCCGATAAATCAGCGTAACCATTACCCGCAAACAGAGGCTTGCCATCTTTCCAGATTGATTGATGCACATGCATACCTGAACCGTTGTCACCCTTGATAGGCTTAGGCATGAAGGTTACGGTTTTGCCGTAACTATGTGCAATGTTTTGAATCACGTATTTGTATTTCTGAACATTGTCACCAGTGGAAACAAGGTTGCTGAATTCAAAGCCAAGCTCGTGCTGTGCAGGCGCTACTTCATGGTGATGAAGCTGTGGCACCATGCCAACGGTTTTGAGCATCGCAAGCATTTCTGCGCGGATGTCTGATGCAGAATCCACAGGCGCTACGGGGAAATACCCACCTTTGATACCTGGGCGATGGCCAAGATTGCCATGCTCATACGCACGACCAGAGTTTTTAGGCAACTCTTCGCTGTCCAAGCTGTAAGAGCAGCCGAACATGCCAGCTTCCCAACGCACATCATCGAACAAGAAGAATTCAAGTTCGGGACCGAAATAGGCAACATCACCGATGCCGCTGTATTTCAGATATGCTTCTGCTTTTTTCGCGGTTGAACGTGGATCGCGACCATATGATTGACCCGATGATGGTTCAATAATATCGCAGAAAATAATCAGCGTTGGATGTGCGCTGAAGGGATCCATAAAGGCGGTGTTAGGATCTGGCATCAGAATCATGTCGGATTCATTGATGGATTTCCAACCATTGATGGAAGAACCATCGAACATCACACCATCTTCGAAGGTGCTGTTTGTCACTTGATCTACGATATAGGTGGTGTGCTGCCACTTGCCACGTGGATCGGTGAAGCGAAAATCAACGAATTCCACTTCGTTTTTCTTGATAAGGTCGAACACTTTATCGGCAGACATAAAAACTCCTGAAAGGTTAGATTGGTTAGTTAAATTGCTTGTGGTCCACGCTCACCCGTGCGAATGCGGACAACCTCATCCACGGGCGATATAAAAATTTTACCATCGCCAATGCGCCCTGTTTGCGCAGCAGCGAGAATGGCCTCAATGGCAGGCTCGACCATGTTATCATCGACCACTACTTCGATTTTGACCTTAGGCAGAAAATCCACAACATATTCTGCGCCACGATACAGTTCTGTATGGCCTTTCTGACGACCAAAACCCCGCGCCTCAAGCACAGTTATTCCCTGAACGCCTACTTCTTGAAGGGCTTCTTTGACATCATCCAGTTTGAAAGGTTTTATGATGGCTTCTATTTTTTTCATAAATGGCCTGCTTGCTTGAATGCTCTTGTGTTTGCAGGTGTTGTGCCAAAAATGATAAAACTATAAATTGCTATAATAATCAGAGGCTAATAGTAGTTTTAAACGGCATTTTTTCAGTAATCATCAAGAAAAAATGCCTTAAAACTAGGCGGCATGCCAACAAAAAGGGCAATATGCAGGGGTGGTGGCTGTTAATAGCGAATGCAGACTCCAAACCACAGAAGTTGCTTGATTTTTGGTTCTAATTAGCGTTTAGCTACCCGCCGATGAATGCAGTAACTGCGTGTATGGCGGGTGTAGCTCAATTGGTTAGAGCGCCAGATTGTGATTCTGGAGGTCGCGGGTTCGACCCCCGTCACTCGCCCCATTAACCTTATGTTAAGACTGTTATTCTATCCTCAGTAAATCGTACAGAGGAGTAGAATCATGGCAGCGCAGCAAGAAACACCTCAGCAAGTATTCAGCAATCCATTGAAAACGGCAGCATTTTTGATCGAGAGAGGCGCTACAGACGCTTTCGAAAAAGGTGCCCGTTTCCACGTGGTGGGCTCTAAAGGAACACGAGAATTATTTACGCATTCTGCAAAAGATTTGTGCGCAGCGCGTGATACATTGCAAACAATGGCAACATTGCGCGGTGGTGATGCAGTTGCTGAGCACAGTCCGCAAGCCATTGCGGATGTGCGGCCACAAAATGGTGCCCAGATCGGCTAGTTACTTTACGTATTTCCACATGAGCCACACAACCGGCAAATTCACCAGCGCTGCGGCGATAAATATGTCGCGTACA
>JAIXZB010000020.1 GCA_027489915.1 Rickettsiales bacterium
ATCACCATTTATCTGGCTTGTGGCTTCCACCAACGCCGCGCCAAATGCTGCATCCTGTCCTGCTTTCCATGTGCGGTATATCTGGCCACCCGCAGTCCCCACAATCACGGCAATCACCAGAGCAAACAGGCCTTTGCGGTTATCCACCCAAAACCGCTCTGCCTTATCGCGGCGCAGGGCTTCGTTCACTTCCGCAATGAGCATATCGGTCATACGTTTCTCCTATTCCCACTCAATGGTGCCAGGTGGCTTGCTGGTAATATCATAGACAATACGGTTGATACCGCGCACCTCGTTGATAATACGCGAGGAAACTTTGCTGAGGAACGCATGCTCGAACGGGTAGGTATCAGCCGTCATTCCATCGGTCGAAGTCACGGCACGCAGCGCACATACATATTCATAGGTGCGCGCATCGCCCATCACGCCCACGGTTTTCACCGGTAGCAGCACCGCAAAGGCCTGCCAGATTTCATTGTATAAATTATTACTGCGCAGCTCTTCGATATATATTGCGTCTGCGCGGCGCAAGAGATTCAATTTTTCTTCTGTAATCTCACCGGGAATACGAATCGCCAAACCAGGGCCAGGGAATGGATGGCGATACACCAGATCATGCGGCATCCCTAGCTCCATACCCAATGCGCGCACTTCATCCTTAAACAGGGCGCGCAGTGGCTCCACCAGTTTTAGATTCATGCGCTCTGGCAAACCGCCCACATTATGGTGCGATTTGATGGTCACACTCGGGCCACCATGGAAGGAAATCGATTCAATCACATCGGGATATAACGTGCCTTGCGCCAGAAAATCGGCATCCTCAAAGCGTTTTGCTTCCTGCTCGAACACTTCAATAAACGTCTCACCGATAATCTTACGTTTACGCTCAGGGTCACGTACACCCTCGAGCCTACTCAAAAACAGTGCCGATGCATCGACATAGGTGAGGGGAATTTTGTAGTATTCTACAAACCGCGCGCGCACTTCTTCGCCTTCATTCAAGCGCAGCATACCGGTATCGACAAAAATACATTGTAGCTTGTTACCAATCGCCTCATGCAGCAATTTTGCGACCACCGATGAATCCACCCCGCCCGATAACCCGCAAATCACGCTCTTATCGCCGACTTGCGCACGGATACGGGCAATTTCTTCGGCGCGGAAGGCTTTCATGCTCCAATCACCGCGCGCACCACAAATCTCGCGCACGAAATTCGCAATCAGCCGCGCGCCATCGGGCGTATGCACCACTTCGGGGTGAAACTGCACTGCATATAAATGGCGCGATTCATCCGCAATCGCCGCGTAAGGGGCTGATGGGGTTTTTGCAACCACCGTAAAGCCCTCAGGCAATGCATCAACACGATCACCGTGGCTCATCCATACCTGATACGATTTTCCTGCCTGCCACACGCCTTTACCCAAACGGGTGGGGTTCACCACTTCCACTTCCGCACGGCCAAATTCGCGGTGATCCGAGGGAGTTACGCGCCCACCGAGCAATTCGCACATGAGCTGCTCGCCGTAGCAAATGCCAAGCACTGGTACACCCCATTCAAACACATCCTTGCTGATGCGCGGGCTGCCGCCCTCATGCACCGAAGCGGGGCCACCCGATAAAATCACCCCGCGCGCACCAAAGGCACGGAGTTCATCAAGCGGCTTGGTGCAAGGGTGAATTTCGCAATACACACCCGATTCACGCACACGGCGGGCGATAAGCTGGGTTACTTGCGAACCAAAATCAATAATGAGGATACGATCATGCGACATAATGCCAGCACCATACGCAGCCGCGCATCATCCGCAAGTGTTTGTTGTGGCTTATAGGCAAACATGCGCCCATAAAGCGCCTAAACCCTTGGTTACAACACAAAATTCTTGACGCTGCTTGTGAAGCAGTCAGATAGTAGCTATTATAAGAATACTACTATAGAATAGCAGCAATATATAAGCTGCGTTCACTAAAGAGGATGAGTATGCGTTTTGGGCCCTTGGTAATTGCGATTGTACTTGCGGTTGTATGCGGGTTTATCGCCTTCATGGTGATGGGCAGCAAAAAAGAAGAAGTCGCTGTAGTTGCGCAAGCACCTGCGCCTGTGGTGAAAGAAGTAGAAACAGTAAATGTGCTCATCGCAGCCCAGTTCATTCCTATTGGATCCGTTATTTCACAAGAGCAGGTTGTCTCTCAGCCATGGCCCAAAAACCTTATCAGCCCTAACTTTATTGTCGAAGGCAGCGATCCTGCTGCTGTAGTCGGCAAAATCAGCCGTGCCAGCTTCCAAGAAGGTGAGCCATTCGCGCTTTCTAAGCTGTCAGCCGCAGGCGAAGGCAGCTTCCTTGCAGGTTCACTTCCCAAGGGTATGCGTGCTGTAACCATTAACACCGATGAAACGCTTGGCGTTGCTGGATTCGTGTTTCCAGGAGATAAAGTCGATATCTTAATTACCCACCGCGTACCACGCTGGAATCAGCTCAGCGATTCAGCCGATCAACAGGATATTACCGAAACGCTACTTGCGAATGTTTCCGTACTTGCCGTTGATCAAATCGCCAATGCTCAGGAAATCGCGGCAAATTCGCAGCAGCAACAGCAAGGCGGCACAGGGCAATCAACTATTCATATCCCCCGCACTGTTTCGGTGATGGTAAATCCTGTCGATGCGCAAAAATTGCGGTTAGCTGAAAAAGTAGGTCAGCTATCGCTCGCACTGCGCTCTGTCGAAGACCGTGATACGATTGATATGGCCTCGTTGCTTCGCTTGCAAAATATAACCATGTTCCCACTCGATTCGGTTGTGAAGCCAGAAAAAAGCAGTGATGCAAAAGCAGAAGATGGCATTCGTGTGATTCGCGGTACAGCAGCAGAAAACATCGCGCCTGTGGAGATGCAAAAAAAATCATTGCCAGCAGGAAATAACCCGTTACAACTTGTTTCGTCTGTTGCGGTCGCGCCTGCGCAATCTGCCGTTGTTGTAACCTCGCCCACACCAACGCCAGCTGCGCCAAGCCAAGCTGCGGCAGATATTCTCTCTGCCACTCCTGTTGTGTCAGTTCCTTCTGCGCAAACGGTTCCGGCTACCACTCTACAATAATAAAAATAATCACGTTCACCTCTAAAAGAATCAGAATCGTGTCATGGCTCGTGCAAATGTTTTCATTTCGGCAGTATGTCTAATTTTTATTGCTAGTTTTACTCCTGTTTTTTCTGCTGCCGCTGCGGGTAGTGCGTTTTATGTCCCCGTTGGTAGGTCGGAGCTCATGACCACCTCCGTGCCCATGGGCGAAGTGATTGTTGCCAATCCTGAAGTGGCCGATATCTATGTGCATGGCCGCAACAAGGTTTCAGTTATTGGCAAATCGGTTGGCACCACCACCATTCGTGTATTTGACCAAAAAAGCCGCATTTTGCGCTCTTCCGATGTGGTTGTCACTTATGACCTCCCTGCTATTCGCAAAGCATTACGTGACTTTCTTCCCTATGAACGCGTTGGCGTAAACCTTGTTAATACCCGCGTCGCACTTACAGGCGATGTATCCAGCGCCGAGGCTGCTAAAACCGCTGTCGAAATTGCTGAGCAATATGTTGCAAGCGCTGCCGACCTTTCGGGCCCACGCAAAGCTTTGGCCGAAACCGAGCGTTCAGCTATTGTAAACCTCATGAAAATCACTGCTGGACAGCAGGTGATGCTGCGCATTCGTGTAGGTGAAATTCAGCGTAGTGCCCTCAAAAACTTAGGCGTTGGTTTGCGCTCATTCAAAACAGGGTCGCAAGGGTTCCTGATAGGCACGGGATCGGCTGGGACATCTGTAGTAAACGGCGAAAGCTCTGCACTTACCACGGATACCTTTACAAATTTTGAGCGTGCCGCAGACACTTTTGGTTCCGCGGGTCTTACTAAAATTGGCGGTAATTTTGGGCTTGGTATTCAACTTGAAGCACTTGAACGTAAGGGGTTATTCAAGGTGCTAGCAGAACCGAACCTTGTTTCACTCTCAGGCGAGCAAGCCGAGTTTCTTGCGGGTGGCGAATTTCCTATCCCAGTGCCGCAAGATCAAAGTACCGTGACCATTGAATACAAGCCTTTCGGTGTCGCAGTAAAATTTACACCTCTGGTACTGTCTGAAAATCGTATCCGCATACAGGTGCAGCCCGAGATATCAGAGGTCAGCAACGAGCGCGCCATAAATATTGGTGGCTTTTCTGCACCTTCTTTCAACACACGCCGCGCATCTACCACTGTCGAGCTAGCGCCTGGTGAAAGCTTTATGATTGCGGGCCTTATAAAAGACACGCTGGTAAGCCAAATTGACCAGCTACCAGGCGCTGCAGAAGTGCCTATCCTCAGCGCTTTATTCCGTTCCACTTCATTCCAGCGCAACGAAACAGAAATGGTAATTGCAGTTACTCCCTATATCGTTGATCCGCTTAAATCGGGTGAAGTGAAACTTCCAACCGATAATTTCCGTCCTGCAAGCTTCACCGAATCTATTTTTCTCGGTGGGCTCAGTGCCCAGCCACAATGGGGCGGTGATGGCCCTACACTTGAAGGCCCTTCGGGCTTCATGACCGATTAATCAGGAGATACGCATGGTGCGCCCACTTCCCACTCTTATTTCTTTATTTGCCCTGTTTCTTGTAGCAGCATGTGGACGCTACGAAGACGGTACTTTTAGCCGCGGAGCGCCAGAGCGCCTGCTTGATGTGTCGAGCGAAGTGGTTAATCTGGGCGTGAATTCAGCGCGCGAAGTCGATGAATTGTCGCAATGGGTTGGTCGTGATCAGCCTACACGCGCTGAGCTTTATTGCTCTGAAGGGGCCCCTTTGTGCCGAGAAGCCAAACAAGTGTTGGAATTATATGGTGTTCCCACCCTCTTTGTTCCTTCCAACACTCAAACTGTAACCTTGGTGTATGAGCGTGTACTCGCGCGTGATTGCGATCAGCAGTTTCGTGATGTCCCCGATTTATACCGCAACGAAAACCACAAGGCATTCGGTTGTTCGATATCTGCTAACATTGTGCAACATGTGTCGCAAAAACAGCAGTTCGTAAGCCCTAATTTGTCGGATTACCGTGACGCCGAAGCGGCAGTGAATAATTATAATTCCTATCAAAGGCAAACTTCAACCAGCGAAGAATCGGCATACAGCCTCGATCAATCGCTGCTCAAGAATGCTAAAACGCAATAACACCATCCTGATATAACAGGGGATAGGGCACATGGCACATACAGGGATGCTCGCCATCGTTGGTTCTTCGGAATACGATGTATTGGCGATGGAAGTAGCGCTAGGACTCAACCAACCCGCGCCTCACATCATTCATGGTAGCTTGGGCGAAAGTGTTGCTGCCATGCAGGCCATGGGTATCAGCCCACGCTATTTACTGATGGATGTCGGAAACCAGCGCAGCACTGCTATTGCCGATATTGAAGCAATCGCCGAGTTGTGCGAGCCAGGCACACGGGTGGTGGCTATTGGCCAGATAAATGATATTCAGTTTTACCGTAACCTTACTGAGCACGGTATCCCCGATTACTTCCCTACACCCGCCAATCCGAGCGACATTATTGCTGCTTTCAAACGTCAGGATACCCCAACAGCTCCCCCCGCTCAGGCACAGGGGAAAATTGCTCCAAGCAATAGTGAAGTGTTTGCTTTTATGAGTGCGGCAGGCGGTGATGGTGCATCCACCGCAGCGCTCAATACGGCGTTCTCCATCGCCCAACTCACAGGTAAACCCACCATCCTTGTCGATCTCGATTACCAATACGGTATGGCAGCACGTAACCTGAATCTTTCGGTACAATACGGCATCAAAGATTTGTTCGAGCATCCAGATAGAGGTGTGGATTCCACCATAGTGCAACGTATGGTCGCCCAATATGGCCCTCTGCACGTGATAGCAGCTCCGTCCGATTTACGCTACCTTCCCTACATCGATCCAGCGGCGGTGTCGCAGCTGATTCAGGTGCTCAAATTATCTTACGAGAATATTATTATCGACCTGCCGCACACATGGCAGCCTTGGGTGTCAGCAGCATGCCGTGAGGCCTCTTATTTTGTGCTGGTAGCGCAATTATGGCTCAAGTCAGTCTCTCATGCTGCCCGTATTCTGCGCGCCATTCGCAGCGAAGATGTGGTGGGGAATAATGTGCGCTTAGTCATCAACCGTGCGGGTGCCAAATTCCGCGAAGCGGTTGAAACACGCGACTTCGAGCGCGTTACAGGCGTTACTATCGCTCATAGTATTGTTAACGATACCAAAACGATTGTGGATGCAGAAAATCAGGCAAAAACCATCATCGAGGTGGGTGAAGGCAGCAAACTGAAAACTGATCTCGATAATCTGGCGCGTTTACTCAAAAACGTACCATTACTCACATCCGATGCACAGCAGCCAGATGCCTCCAAATCCAGTATCAAAGATTTATTTAAACGCTTATCATCCTAATCAAGGGGCCCTATGTTCGGTAAAAAGCAAACGGATTCCTCCCCACCCAGCATCTCAGGAACCAGTGGCAGCACGGTGCAAACCTCTGGTGGATTCATGCATTCGCGCATAAGCGCATCACCCGCTCCTGCCACAACGCCTCAGGTTGCAACATCAGCACCTCTTCCCCCCGTTATGGCCGCACTCAGCAGCAAGCCCGTAGAAGAAGAGCGACTGAGCTTTATTGATATTAAGCTTGAAACGCCCGATTTCAAACGTGCGCGTACCTTGCTCATGCAAGAGCTGGTCGATAAGCTTGATGTAGCAGCACTTGAACGGCTCGATGCAGAAATCAAACGCAGACGCGTGAGTGAATTTTGTGATTCCGTTATTCCAGGCATTCCCATTCCTCTTACTGCGGCGCAGATTACTGTGTTGCGTAATCAGGCGATTGATGAACTGCTCGGCTTTGGCCCGCTCGAGCCGCTCCTGGCCGATGCAGAGGTGGCCGATATTCTCATTAACACCTGTAACCAAATCTATGTAGAGCGTTCAGGTAAGCTCTATATTTCCGATGTTACTTTTACCGATGAGCAACATTTGCTCGGCACCATTCAGCGCATTGTCTCACGCGTGGGTCGCCGAGTCGATGAAGCCAACCCTATGGTCGATGCCCGCATGCCCGATGGCTCGCGCTTCAACGCCATTATCCCACCTCTGGCACTCGATGGGTGTCTGGTCTCCATTCGTAAATTCAAGAAAAATAAAATGCCCCTGACCAAATATGTCGAGCTGGGTTCGATGAGTCAGGAAATGTGCGATTTCCTAAGTATCTGCGGCAATATTCGCCTTAATATGATTATTTCGGGCGGAACAGGTTCAGGTAAGACTACGTTACTCAATGCGCTCTCTGGCCATATCGATATTGGCGAGCGCGTCATTACCATTGAAGATGCAGCCGAGTTACAGATGCATCAACCGCATGTACTTCGTCTAGAGACACGTCCCGCATCCATTGAGGGCAAAGGCGAAGTATCACAGCGCCTCCTTGTCAAAAACGCGCTGCGCATGCGTCCAGACCGCATCATTCTCGGCGAGATTCGCGGCGATGAAGTGGTCGATGTACTCACCGCTATGAACACAGGTCACGATGGTTCCATGGCCACCATTCACGCTAACACCCCGCGTGATGCGCTGGCGCGTATCGAAAATCTGGTCGCGATGTCAGCGGTTTCGGTATCCCAGCAATCCGTACGCTACCAAATTGCCAGCGCTATTAATATCATCATCCAGATCCAGCGTATGCGCGATGGCACCCGCCGTATTACCAATATCGATGAAGTAGCAGGCACCGAAAGCGGAAACGTGTTGATGCAACCTCTTTTCAGCTACAAAATGCGCGGCATGGGCGCAGATGGTAAATTGCAAGGTGAGTATGTATGCCACAGTATGCGGCCTTACGTCACCACACGCGCCGAAATTTACGGTCGCGATAAGGAGATGCTTGAATGCTTCCGTTCAAGCGTGTAGCTTGAAGAAGTTACTATAACGGGGTGTAATGGCGGCATTATTCATAGGACTCGGAATCGCGATTGTAGCGTATATCGCTATTGTAACGCTGTTTCCCGCCGTTGTTCCCGAAGAAAAAGTCGATTTCACCAAAGATGCACTTGAGCGCATATACGAAGAAACGACTGCCCAAACCAACGATATTAACCGCGATACTAAAGTAGCGCTGGGCAATCAGCTCAGCGAAGAATCTGCATGGGTAAAGTTCTTTTATTCTTTCCCCTTTACCCGCCCCATGTATGACGCACTGGTAGGCGCAGGTTATGTGGAACAGGCGCATAAAATATCCATGTTCTTCCTCGGCGGCTGCGTCCTGCTCAGTATTATTTTTATGAAGCTTGGTGTTGGTATTGCTAGCCCCGTGCTTGGTATTTTACTGTCGTATTTCTGGGCGTATCACCATTGCCAGGGGCGTATCCATAAACGCAACCGCACCTTTCTTGACCAGTTTCCCGATGTACTGGATATGATTACACGCTCTATTCGCGCGGGTTTTCCTCTCAACACCGCCCTGCAAATGATTTCCGATAATATGCAGGATCCAAGCAAAACCGAATTCAAATACGTGCTCAACGATTTGGCGCTGGGGCGTAACATTAATCAGGCCCTGACGCGCCTATGCACCCGCATCAATGTGCAGGATGTGCGGTTTTTTGCCGTCATGGTCACTATCCAGCAGGAAACAGGCGGTAACTTGGCCGAGGTACTCAGCAACCTCTCTGGCATCTTGCGCAAGCGCAAATTACTGCGCGACAAAATGCGTGCCCTCACCTCCGAAGGTCGCGCTACTGCGTGGATTCTGACCGCCCTTCCAGTGCTGGTATTCTGCGTATTATTTTTCATGTCCCCAGGCTATCTCACTCCACTTTGGACAGATCCTACGGGCATGATGTTTTTTGGTACCTCCATCAGCCTTATTGTGCTCTGCCACTTCATTTGCGGCCGCATGATAGCTATTGATATATAGGAGGCACGCATGGAATATATCGTGGCTTTTATCATCGCTGGCATCGCATTTGCGGGCTATATGATATCAACCAAATGGTTTGCAAATAACGAACAAAAAGATCTGACGCGTCAGCGCTTATTTGAAGATGATAGTTCCCAGCAATATTCCAGTAACAATACCACTGTTTCGATGGAAGCGAGTGCCTTGTTTGGAACCAATACCCAAAAAACGGGCGTTGCCGTAACGGCTGAAGATGCTCTGCGCAAACTTGGTGTCGATATTAAACAAGCCGAAAATAAACTAGGTCGCAGGCTGCTTCATGCGGGCATTGGTTCGCCCAACGCAGTGGTTCTTTACCTAGCGTTTCAACGCTTTGTCGGACCAATTCTAATTCTTCTTGGCATTATTATGGCCATCAACACACCCGAAGATGCAGGGGCGACCGATAAATTATTGCACGGCCTGCTTGCCGTCATTCTCATGGTAGTGGGCGGTTTCGGGCCCAAACTTTACGTTGAAAACCTTACCCAAAAGCGCAAAAAGAAGCTGCTTAACGGTTTTCCTGATACACTCGATTTGCTGCTGGTCTGCGTTGAATCGGGCTTGGCACTTGATGCGGCACTGAATCGCGTCACAGGTGAACTCGGGCGCGTGCATCCCGATATCACTGCCGAACTCAACCGCACCCGCATTGAATTATCGCTGCTCAATAACCGTTCCCAAGCACTGCAAAACTTCGCTGAACGCACCGATCTTATTCCCTTCCGCTTTCTTGTTGCCGCGCTCATCCAGTCTGAACGGTTCGGTACCTCGCTCACCGAAACACTCCGCGTTATGGCCGATGAATACCGCACCAAGCGCATGTTAATAGCCGAAGAAAAAGCAGCCCGCCTGCCCGCACTCATGACCGTGCCCCTTATCTTCTGCCTGATGCCCTCCTTCATGCTCATCGTGCTTGGCCCTGCGATTGTAAGCTTTATGAAAAGCTCGATTTTCTAGACCTTTCTTTTGCACCTGCGTTACCCTATATCACCTCCATGACTGCACCGCTTTTCCAGCTTGTTTCCGATTATTCCCCGCGTGGCGATCAGCCGCGCGCGATTGAATCGCTTGTGATGGGGCTTGAGGCTCAGCAGCACAGCCAAGTGTTGCTCGGTGTCACAGGTTCGGGCAAAACCTTCACTATGGCACAAGTCATTGCGCGCACCCAGCGCCCCGCACTGGTGCTGGCACACAACAAAACGCTCGCTGCACAGCTTTATGCCGAATTCAAAAAGTTTTTCCCGCACAATGCAGTCGAATATTTCGTATCCTATTACGATTATTACCAGCCCGAAGCGTATGTAGCCAAAACCGATACGTTCATCGAAAAAGATTCCTCCATCAACGAACATATCGACCGGATGCGCCACTCCGCCACGCGTTCGCTTCTGGAACGTAAGGATGTGATCGTGATTGCATCGGTGTCGTGTATCTACGGCATTGGCTCGTCTGAAACCTACCTCAGCATGACCAAAAAACTCCATGTCGGCATGGATGTCGGGCGCGATGCGCTGACAAAAACGCTGGTCGAGCTGCATTACACCCGCAACGATATCGATTTCCACCGTGGCACGTTCCGCGCGCGCGGCGATACGCTCGATATTTTCCCCGCCCACCTCGATGATAGAGCATGGCGCCTTTCGCTGTTTGGCGATGAAATTGATTCCATCTATGCGTTCGATCCACTCACGGGCGAAAAACTCGAAACTTACAACGAAGTGACGCTGTACGCGAATTCGCACTATGTCACGCCCAAACCCACGTTGGAACGCGCCATTATCGAAATCAAAAACGATTTGGAAGAACGTTTGGAATGGTTTCGTGCGCACGGTAAACTGCTCGAAGCACAACGGCTCGAGCAACGCACCCATTTCGATTTAGAAATGCTCATCGAAACTGGCATGTGTCGCGGCATCGAAAATTATTCGCGCTATTTGGCCGGCACCAAACCGGGCGAACCACCGCCAACGCTTTATCAGTACCTCCCCCGTAACGCGATTGTGTTTGTCGATGAATCGCACGTGACCCTACCGCAAATTCGCGGCATGTATAACGGCGACAAGGCTCGCAAATCGGTGCTTGCTGAATATGGGTTCCGCCTTCCCTCCGCGCTCGATAATCGCCCCTTAAAGTTCGAGGAATGGGATGCACTGCGCCCCTCCACCATCTGCGTTTCCGCCACCCCTGCCGCCATCGAGCTGGAATGGACAGGTGGCGCCTATGTCGAGCAGGTCATTCGCCCCACAGGGCTTATCGATCCTCCCTGCATCATCCGCCCTGTAGCAACACAGGTCGATGATTTGCTCGCCGAATGCCATGCCGTGATTGCCAAAAGCCAGCGCATATTGGTCACCACACTCACCAAACGCATGGCCGAAGAGCTCACCGAATATATGGATGAAGCGGGTATCAAAGTACGCTACCTGCATTCCGATATTGAAACGCTTGAGCGGGTGGAAATTATCCGCTCGCTTCGCCTTGGCATTTTCGATGTGCTCATCGGAGTGAACCTACTGCGCGAAGGGTTAGACATTCCCGAATGTGGCCTAATGGCGATTTTAGATGCCGATAAAGAGGGATTCTTGCGCTCTAAAACATCACTCATTCAAACCATTGGCCGCGCGGCACGCAATGTCGATTCACGTGTGATACTATACGCCGATCGCATCACCGATTCCATGAAAGGCGCGCTCGACGAAACTGATAGAAGACGCGCCATTCAGGTTGCGTATAACGAAGCGAACGGCATCACCCCCGAATCCGTCAAATCTCATATCAGCGATGTCATGCATTCGGTCGAAGAGACAGGCGATCACCTCACCATCGATATTTCACGCGATGTGGGCGTTCCCGAATTTACAGGCAAAGACCTCGCCTATCACCTCGCTGAGCTCAAGCGCCGCATGGCCAAAGCCGCTGGCGATTTAGAATTCGAAGAAGCCGCAAAACTGCGCGATGCCATCACCAAACTCGAGCGCGATTATGGGCTTGCAGAGGGTGATTCAGGGGTAAAAACCACCCAAAAAAGCGCTAAAGCTACTAAATCAGCCCAAAATCCACGCAAAAAGCGGACTTAAACTGCTCATAACCACCAAAAATGCTTAAATACCGTTATTCAGGTTCGAAAGCTGGGTGGAATGGTCGGTTTCGGTGTCCTCATAGAGGGCTTCCTCGTCGAATTCTGCGCTTTCTTCAGCAGAATACTCTTCTACAGGAGCTGCGGGGGCAGTTTGTTGCTGCACAGCTTGCGCTTCGGCGGCGTAGGGTGTGGTAATAGGAAACTCATCCAAGCGGCTGTATTGCGCGAGCGCTGGGCTTGCGAGGCTGATAAGGAGAGTACTGAGGAGCAATCTGTTCATGCCCCTCTTATACATGCTGCGATGCACCATGTCCAGCATTTTGTTGCAGCGCAATAATGTACGCTTATTCTCTTATTTTATTATATTAATCAATATTTTATATAATTATTAATTTTTAGTATTACACGTAGCATGGTAATGACATGGCCGTCACTGCTTCTTTTTCTCTCTCTTATTCTTGGCCACGATATTCATGCTCTCCACAAAGGCCGAAAACGCCATTGCCGTATAGATATACCCTTTCGGCACATGCACGCCGAAACCTTCGGCCACAAGCGTGAGTCCAATCATCATCAAAAAGCTGAGTGCCAGCACCACAATGGTTGGGTGGCGGTTGATGAAATTGGCGAGTGGATCGGCAGCCAGCATCATCACACTTACGGCAACAATCACCGCAATAATCATCACGGGCAAATGCGGAGTCATACCCACGGCGGTTACAATCGAATCAATCGAGAACACCAAATCGAGCAGAATAATCTGCACAATCGCCGCGCCAAAGCTGGCAGTCACCGCTTTGGTGGCATCGAACATGTCGGTTGCATGATCTTCATCGACCTTGTGATGCATTTCCTTAGTGGCCTTCCACAGCAAGAAGACGCCACCTGCAATCAGAATCATATCCTTCCACGAGAACGTATGATCAAACGCTGAAAAGACGGGTTCAGTCAGTGTGATAATCCATGCAATCGAGCCGAGCAGCCCAAGCCGCATCACCAGCGCCAGAATCAATCCCACGCGACGGGCCTTCTTGCGGTATTGCGCAGGCAGCTTGTTGCTGAGGATGGAAATAAAAATAAGGTTATCAATCCCCAGCACCACCTCCATCACAATCAATGTAGCAAGCGCTGCCCACACAGCAGGGTCGGAAGCGAGGGTGAGGAGATGATCCATGAAATTACCTATATTGTGAAATGGGTGTTTATGCGTTAGTGTTTACACGATTTTGAATAATCTCAAACGTGAAATCCATCCATGACCCTCCCCACCCTCGGTTCATTCCTCTTTTCTGAAATCCATCGCCGTGGGGTGCGCCACGCATTTGGCATTCCAGGCGATTTTGCGCTGCCGACGTTTCGTTGGCTCGAGAACTCCGACATCGAACTGCTCACTATGACGCACGAACCCTCTGTCGGCTTCGCCGCCGATGCATATGCACGCATCAACGGCTTGTCGCTCGCCTGCGTTACCTATTGTGTGGGCGGGCTGAATATGCTGAATGCCGTGGCCTGTGCGTATGCCGAAAAATCGCCGATGATTGTGGTCTCAGGCGGGCCCTCGCCCAGCGATAGGCGGGCAGATGGCCTCATCCATCACAAAGTGCGCAGCTTCGATACACAGCGGCGCATTTTTGAAGAAGTCACCTGCGCCAACACCGTTATCAGCGATACAGAAACCGCCGCCGATGAAATTCTCCGTGTGCTCGATGCCATCGATGAACATAAGCGCCCAGGCTATATCGAAATCCCGTATGATATGGTCGATGTGCCCATCGCCTTGCCAACGCCGCGCACGCACACCCACCCGCAGAGCGATAGCGAATTACTCGCCGCCGCGATTGCCGATGCGGTTTCCATGCTCAGTGCCGCAACGCAGCCCGTGATTATCGCCGATATCGAACTGCAGCGCTTTGGCCTTACCGATATTGCGATGGAAATTGCCGAGCGCTTCAGCATTCCCGTCGCCTCCACTCTGCTGTCCAAAAGTGCGGTGAGCGAACATCACCCGCTTTATATCGGCGTGTATTCAGGCGGCCTATCCGAACCCTCGCTGCAAGCGTATGTTGAAAATAGTGATTGCGCGCTGATGCTCGGCGCCTTCATCACCGATGTGTTTTTGGGCATGAACACCGCCAAGCTTGAGCGCAAACAGATGATTCTCGCCACTACCGAGAAAATCCGCATTGGGCTGCGCACCTATGATTCGGTGCTGCTGCGCGATTTCCTCATGGGCATTGCAGCAAGCAACATCACCCCCAAAACATTGGGCACACTTCCCGCCCCTGCCGCAGCCCCTTCCCCACTGCAACCACACGAGGCAGATACTGCGCTTACCGTCGAAGGCTTCTTCCGCATTCTCGGTCTGCATATAGGCGAAGATAACGCGCTGGTATGCGACACAGGCGACGCGCTGATAGGCGCGATGGGTCTGCGCGCCCCAGGGCGTAATGAATTTTTATCCGATGCCTATTACCTCAGCATGGGGTTTGCGATGCCCGCCGCGATTGGCGTGATGGCAGCCAACCCCGATGCGCGTACCTTTGTCATCATTGGCGATGGCGCATTCCAGATGACCGGCACCGAACTCTCGACCGCTGCCAAATACGGTATGAAGCCCATCGTGTTCGTCATCAATAACGATGGCTACGGCACCCAGCGCCATATTCTCGATGGCGCAT
>JAIXZB010000176.1 GCA_027489915.1 Rickettsiales bacterium
CGAGCAGATGTCGATTTACGATGCGGCTATGCGTTACAAGTCTGATGGAACTCCGCTTGTGATTGTTGCAGGCAAGGAATATGGCACAGGCTCCTCGCGCGATTGGGCGGCTAAGGGCACATTCTTACTTGGCGTAAAGGCCGTGATTGCCGAAAGTTACGAACGTATTCACCGCTCAAACCTTGTTGGGATGGGCGTGTTGCCGCTTGTATTTACCAATGGGCAAACCCGTGCATCGCTTGGCATTAAGGGTGATGAGTCCTTCGATATTTCAGGTATAGAAGGTAGCCTTGCTCCTCGTAAAGAGCTGAGCTGTACTATGACGCGGGCTGATGGATCCAAAGAGCAAATCACCCTACTCTGCCGTATCGATACGCCAGAAGAATTGGAATATTACCGCAATGGTGGTATCTTACAGTATGTAATGCGCCAAATTATGAAGCAAGCGGCTTAAATCAGAGGAACTATGAACGATACTCCCACCATTCCCAATGCCACCATAAATCCTGATGATGTATCGCGCATCATTATGCTGATTTATGGCAAGCTTGAGGATGGTGGGCCGTTCTGGTGCTATGTGGCAGTCAAGCCCTCGCAATTCGATGCTTTCAAAGAGGCGGAGGCTGCGGGAACCATTGATTTATATGAGTTCTCCCCATTTGGTGAAGTCATCGTATCGGCTCCTGGTCAAACTCCACCAGCTGAAGTTACGCGTCAGGTGGCAGAAATGTATGGGGCTGATGCATCCACATTTTTTCAACCTATTGATCCCATTCAAGCGGTGGATGATAAGCTTAAAGAATGGGAACAGAATCCCCCCAAAAACTAGCGCTTTAGCGCATAATTTCACCTAACTGTCACACTGCGCTCTTGGTGGTTAGGCTATTATGTTTTCATGGCTATTGAACTCACACAAGATGAAGAACTCGCAATACTCCGCCGCAGGCAGGATGCATTGTTGCGCGAAGAAATAAAACAGAAAGCTTCTGTTTCAGCTCCACCGCCCGTATCACAAAACTCGCTCATTAGCTGGGGTGGTGTAGTTAAAGGCGTAAAAACGATTATAAAAATTGCCGTAATTTCCATTGTTGCAATCGCAGGTTTTGCACTGCTTACGGGGGCTGCGGGTGCTGTACTTACAGCGAACCCCTCTTTTGCCCCTGTACTAGGCCCAGTTGTTGAAGCCATGACAAGTGTAAATAGTTTTATTAATGGCATGCTTGGGACTGTCGGCTCTTACATAAGCGGCATCAAGCTCGCAAGTGCTGCTGAAGCGGGTAGCTTAGGCACTACAATAGCAGGAGCTTCAGTTGTAGGTGGCGGTGCTGCTATGGTGGCATCTCAGAAAGCTACAATCGCATCAACCATGACAACTGGGCCTGATACGACAGCACTTTTGAGCAGCAAAAAAAGTGCTCTGGCTGCAGGCGTTTCCACATCGGCCGATACGTTGATGGCGCTGCCTGATAGCCCTGTAGAACTTACGAATGCCAGCAGAGTAATTCAGGGCATGAGTGCACATGATTCTACTATCGCACAAAAAGCTGCAATGAAGAATGCCGTTCATGCAGCCACAGATTTGGTACAAGAAAAAATACATCAATCACGCGCTTTAACAGCAGTGGAACGTGTGCAGCAAGCACAGCAAAGCAAAGGCACTTGGGCAGAACGAGTAACTGCTCCTACAGCCGATAGTACACGCACCGTGTAATCCATAAAATTCTATCTAATTTCAATGCGTTTTCGTCATCATGTTATCATCATCCTGTCACAATACCGTCATATTTACATGGTATATTGAAGTTATAGAAAAACACCCTTCTCAGGATGAGATATGAGCATACACAGCAGCCCATCACCTAATAACTTTGATGCAGCGAATGCATTTCGCTTAAATCAGATGGAAATTACTGCATGCGGAACCAAATGTTCTTCACTCGATGCAACGCACACCGTTCGCACTGCAGCAGTGGAAGCTGCACAAGAAGTAAATGATTTCACTAAAACACTTCATACACTGGGTGATATTGCGCGAAATTCGTTACCCGCAGGTGTTGCTGCAGTTACGGCAGTGGCAACTTTTGCAGGCAGTGTATCACCTACCGTTGCAGCGGCTGGAGCATTTGCTGGGGCTATAGCAAGTTTTCTTCCTCACAAAGGCGGTAACGGTCGCGGCTAGTCTAATCCTTCCACCAGAACACAATCAAACAACGCTGCATCCAGTCTATTTTGCCGTGCTGCCTGATATTCCTTGCTTGTGTAACACGCTTTCGCACTGGCAAAATCAGGGAACATAATCACCACATTCCGAGGGCGCGCCTCTCCTTCCATCACTTCGGATTTACCACCACGCGCTAAATACACACCGCCATGTGCAGCAATGGCAGGGCCTGCAGCCTCAGCATAACGTTTGTATGCCTCGGCATCTGTCACCTCAGCGCGAGTAATCCAATAGGTTTTAGGCATGTGTTATTTCTTTTTCGCGTCTGTGGGCGGCACGAAAGGGTTAAACATGCTAAAGGCACGAGTGAACAGTTCCATATTCTGTTTGCTGAACTCTTCCATTTGTGCCGAAATCTGGCCAAAATTACCAAAGTTATTGCCACCAATAAATTCGCGCATTTTTTCCTGATTGGTCATAAAGCTTTGCATGGTCGATTCCAGATAATGCGGCAACACTTCCTTCACCGAATCATCGTAAAACCCAATAAGTGAGCGCAGAAAGCTGATTGGCAGCAGGTTTTCCCCGCGCGATTCCTGT
Source organism: Rickettsiales bacterium (assembly GCA_027489915.1). Taxonomy (GTDB): domain Bacteria; phylum Pseudomonadota; class Alphaproteobacteria; order Rickettsiales; family UBA3002; genus JAIXZB01. The sequence continues at coordinate 2,762 of JAIXZB010000176.1, forward strand.
TCAAAAATAATCTGTGTTAAAATCTGGCGGGTTAAGTCATCGCCTGATTTGGCGTCATAAACGATAAAATCCTGACCCGATTTCACCATTTCACACAAATCATCAAGCGTGACGTAGCTTGAGGTGTCAGTATTATACAAACGGCGATTAGCGTATTTTTTTACTACAACAGGTTCTGGCTGATTTTTCTTCGAGCTCATGTATTGCTCCCTAGTAAGTGCGAGGTTTTTCTTTTCATTAGAGGTTGGCCCTTGTAGCATCGGGCAAGCTCAAGTGCAAGGCACAACAGATGTATGAAAAAAACGCCCGATTATACCGCCCTAGCGCGCGATTACCTCAACCTGATGCAGCAGCAGATGGCAGGTGCTATGACGCATCCGCAATTCATCGAATCAATGCTCGCTGCTCTGAAAACTATGGATCCCAGGAAGCATTCTCATGCTGGGGCTAAACGACACACTTCCCCTGCACCTGCAACTGGCGATGATGCGCTTATTCGCCTCGAACGACGCATCGCAAAGCTCGAGCGTGAATTGGCCTCAGCTCTTCGCACAGTGGAGCAGCTTTCTGCCGCGGCCCAAAACACCACTCGAGCAGTGGGAAGACGTGCTGCAACAGCAAGCAAGCGAAGCGCGAAGCGAGCAGCTCCAACGAAAGCAAAAGCGCCAGTCAAAGCAAAACCAAGGCCACGCAAACGCTAATCCATTCGCAGAATTTGTAGAGCATCCCGCTTTCAAGGCAGCGGTTGCAAGCGAGGGGTTTGCGCGCACACAAGGATTTATCGAAGGGTTGAATGCTGTTGCGAGTTCGCAATTTGTGCGGTGCGAAACCCCTTTTAAAATCCTCTGGCAGCATGGAAATTGTCGCCTGCTTGATTATGCTCCCCGCGCAATTTCAGGAACGGCAATATTTATTGTTCCCTCCCTTATCAACCGTGCCCATGTGCTCGATATTCATCCGCAACATTCCTTCATTGGCTACCTCATACGTTCAGGTTTCAGGCCGTTTCTGCTCGATTGGGGCACTCCCGATACCGAAACCCTAAGTTACTGTTGCGCCGATTATATTAGCGGCAAAGCCCTGCCCGCCTTCACCGCCGCACGGGAAGCGCATGATGGCCCCCTCGCCTTACTCGGTTTTTGCATGGGTGGAGTTTTTGCTGTTGCAATGTCACAGTTACTCGGGCGTACCTCTGATGCTTTATTGTTACTTGCTACGCCTTGGGATTTTTCCACTGTCGATTCCCCGCGTGTAGCACTTGCAGGGCCTGCGACAATCATGTTCCGCCATGCGCTCTCCATCATGCATCCTGTGCCATCGTCTGTGATAAATCTCTGTTTTCATCTGATTGACCCGTGGGCGATTCAGAAACGCTACGAAAAATTTCCATCACTTTCCGAGGACGAAAAAGAACTGTTTTTAGCGGTCGAGCATTGGTTGTCAGATGGAGTAGATTTACCTACCAAGGTTGCACTCGAAACCTTTATCGATTGGCCGCACGATAACATCTTACATAACGGTGGGCTTAAGGTGGGAAGAAGTTGGATTGAACCACAGCGCATCACCTGCCCCAGCTTTGCCGTAATCCCCGCGCATGACCGTATCGTACCCGCTTCCTGCGCCCTTCCGCTTGCAGAACGCTTGCTTAAGTGCGATGTAATCATCCCCGAACTTGGGCATGTAAGCATGATGGCAGGACTCAACGCGCCGAGTGCCATGTGGAAACCATTGTGCGATTGGCTGGATGCCCGTTTTTAATTGCCGCAGCGCAGCATCGAATCTCCCTAGACACTGGCGCTTGCGAACACTACAACTCGGGCGCAATCAATAATAACAGGAGGATTTATGGCGAACCCAAACGATATTGTTATCGTCGATGCTGTGCGCACAGCAGTTGGAAATTTTAATGGTGGCCTAGCAAGCGTAAGTGCCACGCAGCTAGGCAGCACAGTTGTAAGCGCCCTTATGGAACGCAATAAAATTGGTTCCTCAGATGTATCCGAAGTTATTTTAGGGCAGGTTCTCACCGCAGGGCTTGGGCAAAATCCTGCACGTCAAACCGTTATCAATGCTGGACTATCCATAGAAACACCTGCCATGACCATCAATCAGGTCTGCGGCTCTGGCCTGCGCGCAGTGGCAGAAGCATTCAAATCCATCACAATTGGTGATTCCACCATCGTAATTGCAGGTGGCCAGGAATCCATGAGTGGTTCTCCCCACGCCATGCATCTGCGCAATGGCATCAAAATGGGTAATGGTACCATGGTCGATACCATGATTACCGATGGTCTATGGGATTGTTTCAATAATTATCACATGGGCATCACTGCCGAAAACGTTGCAGCCGAATTCACCGTAAGCCGCGAAGAGCAGGATGCGTTTGCCGCAGCTAGCCAAGCAAAAGCTGCAGCAGCAAAGGCAGCAGGTAAATTCAAAGAAGAAATCATCCCCGTTATCATCAAAGATAAAAAAGGCGATAAAGTAGTAGATAGCGATGAGTTCATTCGCGCCGATACCACGCCAGAAAGCTTAGCTAAGCTACGCCCCGCCTTCAAATCCGATGGCACAGTAACCGCAGGCAATGCTTCCGGCATCAACGATGGCGCAGCCGCTGTGCTGGTGATGACCCGTGCAGAAGCCACTAAGCGCGGCCTTACACCACTTGTGCGCATTGTTTCATGGGCAACGGCAGGGGTTGATCCTAAAATTATGGGTACGGGCCCTATTCCTGCTTCCAAAAAAGCCCTCACAAAAGCGGGCTGGAAACATGAAGATCTTGATCTCATCGAAGCCAATGAAGCCTTTGCTGCACAAGCAATTGGCGTCAATAAAGGCATGGGATGGGATACCTCAAAAGTAAACGTTAACGGTGGCGCGATTGCCATTGGTCACCCCATCGGTGCATCGGGAGCGCGTGTGTTGGTAACACTCATTCACGAAATGAAGCGTCGAAATGCAGCCAAAGGCCTTGCAACCTTATGTATTGGTGGTGGCATGGGTGTAGCTCTTTGCGTTGAAAAAGCATAAAAATATCAGGGAAATTTAGAAAATGAAAAATCGTATAGCAATAGTAACGGGCGGCACACGTGGCATTGGTAAAGCTATCGCCCTCGACTTGCAGCGCGCAGGATGCAGGGTTGTAGCAAGCTTTGCAGGTAACGATGCCGCCGCCAAAGAATTCACCGAACAAACCAAAATCCCTGCTTATAAATGGGATGTTGCGGACTTTGATGCTTGCGCCAAAGCAGTGCGAAAAATTGAAAAGGATTTGGATGGCACAGTTGAAATCCTCATTAACAATGCGGGTATCACCAAAGATGGATTCCTGCATAAAATGAATGAAGAGACATGGGATGCCGTTATCGATACCAACCTCAAATCCTGCTTCAATATGGTGCGTGCAGTAATCGATGGTATGCGCGCCAAAGGATTTGGTCGTATAGTCAATATCAGCTCCATCAACGGTCAAGTCGGTCAATTTGGCCAAACCAACTATTCGGCCGCTAAAGCGGGGGTGTTTGGCTTTACCAAAGCACTCGCGCGTGAAACGGCATCAAAAGGAATAACTGTGAATGCGGTTGCTCCAGGCTACATCGCAACCGACATGGTGCGCGCAGTTGCGCCAGAAATTTTAGAAAAAATCGTTGCCAACATTCCCGTTGGTCGTTTAGGCGAGCCAGAAGAAATAGCGCGTGCCGTGTGCTTTCTTGCATCTGACACCGCAGGTTTCATCACCGGTGAAACTTTATCGGTCAATGGCGGTCAGTACATGGAGTAATACCCGCGGTGTTTGCCAACATTTAAAAACCCCGCAAGATTATCTTGCGGGGTTTTTGTTGTTTTTTGATTCCCTGTTAAGCATCCGCGTTCAGAATGCGTGCTTTGCGTTGAGCCGCTAAGCGAAAGGCATTCATTTCACGTTTTTCCGACTTCACTTCATCCTCAAACCAGACATGGCTTGCGGTGCCCATGGCTAGCAATGCAGCATCGACGTGTTTGCGGTTGATGGTTTCTTTATTGACGCTGATCATAGTTGTCATGGTAACTCTCCCTGTTGCCTTGAGTTATACAAGACATTGGTTAAGTAACTCTTAACACACCATGAACAATCGACGAATTGACGATTTTGCAGGGTAGCTATGCAAGCTCGATAAGCTGCACACGCTTCACGCTTGGTAATTTGGCGATTTTGGCTATCAGTGCTGCATCTACCGCTTCATCTACCTCAAGCAATGCGATTGCATCGTGTTTCTCGGGGTTGCGGCCCAGGTGGAAGTTTGCGATATTCACCTTCGCATCACCAAGTAACTGACCTAAATTACCAATCAAGCCGGGCTTATCTTCATTGTTCACGTATAGCATGCGTGGTCCAAGCGCAGCCTCAAGCGGCACACCATTGACCGAAACCACACGTGGCTTATCGCCAAACAAGGTGCCCGAAATTTCCTGCGTGCCCTTGTCGCTTTGAATGCGAATACGCATCAGGGTCTTGTAATGCGCCGTGCGTTCATGGCGAATTTCCGATACTTCAATATTGCGGTCTTTCGCAACCACAGGCGCGTTCACCATGTTCACGCCCTCCATAAGAGGACTTAACACTCCATGCACTGCCGCCGCTGTAAGCGGTTTGGTGTTCAACTCCGTCACCTTGCCTTCAAACTCAATCGATATGGTTTTAATGCCCGTTTCCGTCATTTGTCCAGCAAACGCACCCAACTCACTCGCTAAGCGCACATAAGGCTTCAGACGCGCGGCATCTTCCGCAGAAACACTTGGGATGTTGAGGGCATTAGTTACCGTACCTACCATCAGGTATTCAGCCATTTGTTCAGCAACTTGAATGGCAACATTCTCCTGCGCTTCATTGGTCGAAGCGCCCAAATGTGGCGTTGCAATAAGGTTCTCAATGCCAAATAATGGGTTGCTCGTAGCTGGTTCTTCCTCAAACACATCCAAGGCAGCTCCGCCCACCTGACCACTTTCAAGTGCAGCTTTCAAATCGGCTTCCACAATCAGGCCGCCACGAGCACAGTTCACAATACGTACGCCTTTTTTGCATTTCGCCATACTGTCTTTGTTTAAGATGTGGCGCGTTGCGTCATTGAGTGGCGTATGCAGCGTAATCACATCTGCACGTGCAAGCAGTGTATCGAGTTCCACTTTCTCGATATTCATAGCTGCTGCACGATCTGCAGATAAAAATGGATCAAATGCCACCACTTTCATTTTCAAGCCCTGAGCGCGGTCTGCCACAATGCTTCCGATATTCCCACAGCCAATAAGGCCTAGGGTTTTACCCGCCATTTCCATACCCATAAACTTGTTCTTTTCCCATTTGCCTGCATGGGTAGAAGCATTTGCCTGAGGAATCTGACGTGCCATTGCCATCATGAGCGAAATCGTGTGCTCAGCGGTCGTCACCGAGTTACCAAACGGCGTATTCATAACCACTACTCCGTGGGCGGTTGCTGCTTTCACATCCACGTTGTCCACCCCAATACCAGCGCGCCCTACTACCTTTAGATTTTTAGCTGCGGCCAGCACCAGTGCTGTTACCTTGGTTGCCGAGCGAATCGCAAGCCCGTCATATTCACCAATAATTTCAATCAGCTGCTCTTCATTAAGCCCTGTTTTGACATCCACCTCCACACCACGCGACTTGAAAATATCAATCGCCTGAGGGCTGAGCTTGTCGGAAATAAGTACTTTAGGCATGGTAACTCCTTGTTATGCGGCCTTCGCCATCGATTGTTTTACTTCACCGTAAGCCCAGTCGAGCCATGGCAATAATGCTTCAATGTCTTTTGTTTCAACGGTTGCACCGCCCCAAATACGCAGGCCAGCAGGCGCATCGCGATAGGCGCCGATATCAAACGCCACACCTTCTTTTTCCAAAAGTGCCGCGAGTTGTTTTGCGGCATCTTGCTGCTCGGCATCACTTAAACCTACATACCACGGGTCTACAATAGTAAAACAAATCGAAGTACAGGAGCGCACCGATGCATCGGTTGCTAGAAAATCAATCCAAGGCGTTTTAGCAACCCACGCCTCCATCGCTTTCAAATTCGCCAGCGAGCGTGCAATTAAGCCCTTCAGGCCCCCAATCGACTCTGCCCATTTCAGCCCATCAATCGCATCTTCCACACACAGCATCGAAGGGGTGTTGATGGTTTCACCTTGAAAGATACCTTCAATAAGCTCTGCACCTTTAGTCATTTGGAAAATTTTTGGCAATGGCCATGCGGGAGTGTAGGTTTTTAGGCGCTCTATCGCGCGTGGGCTAAGTGCAATCATGCCATGCGCAGCTTCACCACCCAGTACTTTTTGCCAGCTCCATGTCACTACATCGAGTTTTTCAAATGGCACGTCCATCGCAAATACGGCGCTGGTTGCATCACATATTGCAAGCCCTTCACGCGTATCCGGAATCCATTCTGCATTGGGAACACATGCGCCCGATGTGGTTCCGTTCCAAGTAAACACCACATCACGGCTCCAATCCGCCTGCGAAAGGTCTGGAATTTTTCCATAAGGCGCATCAATACTGCGCACGTCCTTTAGTTTCAGTTGTTTTTTTATGTCACTCGCCCATGTCGCACCAAAGCTCTCCCACGAAAGCACATCCACCCCGCGTGCGCCGAGCAACGACCACATCGCCATTTCAATAGCGCCCGTATCGGATGCTGGCACAATACCCAAGCGATATCCTGCCGGAAGCCCAAGCATAGCGGCGCTGCGATCAATCACTTCTTTCAATTTTGTTTTACCTACCTTGGCACGGTGCGAACGCCCAAGGCTTGCACTTTTAAGCGCATCAAGCGACCAGCCAGGGCGCTTTGCGCAAGGGCCAGAAGAAAAACAGGGGTTGGCTGGTTTGACGGTGGGCTTCATAGCATATCCTTTTCGCGTTGCACCCCTCTCCTAGCGCCCTGCAGGTAGGCTTGTAAAGTGGCATTTATGCTATAGTTATGCGGCCAGCTGCTGTTCTGCTTTATATGTAATCACCAGTTGTGCAAGCGTTGCACACAAAAGCGCCAAATCTTCGCGCCGTGAAAGCCGGTGATCACCGTCCTTGACAAGCGTTACATGTACATCCTCGCCTGAAATTTTCTCTGAGATATCCATCGCAGTCTGCCATGGCACATCAGCATCTTGCATCCCTTGAAGCAATCTAATCGGCATGGAAAGCGGCAGCATATCTTCCAGCAACAAGTGATTGCGAGCTTCAGTTATAAGGACATGCGTATAAACAAGCTCGCTTATATCGTATTGCGAAGCTGTGCGTAGTTCGCCTTCTTCTTCCATGCGCTTACGTTTTTCTTCACTTAGCGCATTCCAAATTAGCCTCTCGGTGAAATCAGGCGCAGCGGCAATACCAATCACGCCCCTTACTCTTTCTTTACGGGCTAAAGCCAACAGCAGAGTAATCCATCCTCCCATACTAGAGCCAATGATAATCACTGGCCCCTGAATGATAGTATCCATTAACATCAATGCATCTTCAAGCGCACCGCCAATGGTGAAATCCCTGAATTCACCTGATGATTGTCCATGCGCGCGGTAATCAAGGGCAGCAAATCCTATGTTATGTTCTGCGCACCATTCCATCACTGTGGTTGCTTTTGCGCCCAGCATATCCGAGCGAAATCCGGGCAAGAATAGAACCGTTACATTCGCGCGCGCGTGGTGTTGATAGGCAATGCAGTAGCCATTATGTTCAAGAAATTGTGTCTGCATGGATAAAATCCGTTGACGTTACATGCTTAAGCCCTATCACATTGCGCAACTTTTGTGCAATGTCTGCCTTGCGAGATTATGAGTTCCATTCCCACATTATTACAGGTCTTACCTCGCCTTCAATCAGGCGGTGTGGAGCGTGGCACCATCGAAATCACGGATGCTATCACTAAAGCTGGCTGGCGAGCACTGGTTGCTTCCGAGGGTGGGCCACTCATTCCTAACATTACCCATGCAGGAGGCGAGCATCTTACCTTGCCACTAGCCAGCAAATCCCCGTTTGTCATTCACCGAAATTCAAAACGCTTATCGCATCTCATGCGTCAAAAATCCATATCGCTTGTGCATGCGCGCTCTCGCGCTCCTGCGTGGTCAGCCTATTTGGCGTGCAAAGCATTGAAACTCCCTTTCGTCACTACATTTCATGGGGTGTATGGGCTCGAAGGCTTCATGAAAAAGCGCTACAATAGCGTTATGGTCGCAGGGGATCGCATTATCGCTGTATCACAGTACGTGTATGATCATATTATAAAAGAATATGGTGTTGATCCTACACGCATCCGCCTCATCCATCGCGGGGTGGATTTGAAAATTTTCAATCCAGACAAAGTCATTGCCGATAGGTTGATTGCCATCACCAAATCATGGCGCTTGCCCGAAGACTCTGCACCCCCCATTATTTTTTGTCCTGGGCGCATTACGCGCATCAAAGGGCAGAATATTCTGGTTGAAGCGCTCGCAAAACTTCCGCATCGCAATTTCTTATGCATTATAGCAGGTAACGATGAAGGACACGAAGATTATCGCGCCGAGCTTGAGCAACAGATTCGTGAAGCAGGCTTAGAAGGATTTGTTCGTATTGCAGCCAATACGCAATTTATGAATGAAGCCTACACACTTGCAGATATTGTCGTCATCCCATCCATTCAGCCCGAATCCTTTGGCCGCACTTCGGTCGAAGCGCAGGCGATGGGAAAATTGGTTATAGCAACAGATCACGGCGGTGTGCGAGAGACTATTCTTGCGAATGAAACAGGTTACCTCATTCCACCATCAGATTCAGATAGTTTATCAGGCGCCATAGGCTTTGCATTGGAGCGTGATGAAGATACCAAACGCGCAATGGGTGATTTTGCTAAAGTGCACATAAAAAAGCATTTCTCAGCCGATATCATGAAGCGTAAAACCATCGATGTGTACCGCGAATTGCTGGAACCTGGTTATGGCGTCTGATTCTGTACGCGAGCATATACTTATCATCAAGCATGGGGCGCTCGGCGATATTATTCTCGCAAGCGGCCATATTAAAGCCATCTGCGAACACCATCCTGAGGCACACATCACCTGCCTAACAGGCCGCAGTTATGTTTCATTGCTGAACAACTGCCCTTTCGTAGATGAAGTCTGGTGCGATGATAAACCGCGCATGTTTCCGCCAAAAGGCTGGCTCAAACTTCGTGGCATACTACATCGCCATACGTTTTCATGGGTCTATGATTTGCAAACATCCACCCGCTCCACCAGCTACTGGTGGTTATTTGACTGGCCCAAGCCCAAATGGTCGGGCATTGCACTTTTTGGGTCGCACCCACAGCGCGGCAATGCGCGACACAGTATGCACACTACTGAACAACTGAATGATCAGCTTCGCATTGCTGGTATAGCTACCGATGGTGCGCCAGACATAACGTGGCTCAATGCGTCTATTGATGATTTACATGTGCCATCGCGTTATGCGTTACTGGTTCCGGGTGGCGCACCTCACCGTCTCGATAAACGCTGGCCAGCAGTATATTACGGCGAAATTGCGCGTTATCTTTTAGCAGAAGGGATTACTCCCATTCTCATCGGCACTGCGGCAGAGGAAAATGCGCTTGCCGAGATACAATCTATTGCCCCCGAATGCCTAAATCTTTGTGCACGTACAAATATTGAACAGATTGCAACCCTTGCACGCAACGCCTTGTGGGCTGTGGGTAATGATACAGGCCCAATGCATATCATCGCCGCCGCTGGTGCGCCTTCGCTAGTACTGTTTTCCAAGGCTTCCAGCCCTCAAAAATCTGCCCCTAATGGGCGTGATCTATCATGGCTGCAATCCGATGTGCTTTCAGCGCTCACACCAGATACTGTGTGGGGCAAACGCCCCACTTCATTACAGGGCAGGCTTGACAGCTAGTGCAGAGTGTCTAGCTTAAGCTCCCCATAATCAGGAGATATCCATGCAATCCGCGCAACACAGCCCGTCCGAAATTAGCATTACCTTGCCCGATGGCTCTAAGCGTATCTACGCGGCGGGTACTACAGGTATGCAGGTTGCAGAATCTATCGGGGCGGGCCTTGCAAAAGCGGCCATAGGCATGAAAATCGATGGGGCGCAGCGCGATATTTATTTGCCTATCCACGCCGATGCAAATTTAAGCATCCTCACCACCAAAGATATGGATGGTCTGGATATCATGCGCCACACACTCACCGCACAGGTGTTGGCTCTGGCCATCAAAGAGCTGCATCCCACTGCAAAGCTTGCGATTGGGCCCACCATTGAGCAGGGTTTCTATTACGATATTGATTTAGAGCAGAAATTATCGCCCGATGATTTACCCATCATCGAAGCCAAAATGCGTGAAATCATGGAGCGAAAGCAATCTGTAACTCGTGAAATGTGGGCGCGCGATGCTGCGATTGCTATGTTTGAAGCGCGCGGTGAAAGTTACAAGGCCGAGCTCATCCGCAATGCTCCCGAAGATGACACCACAGAGCGCGGCAAAATCTCACTCTATCGCCAAGGCAGTGGCGATGATGCCTTCATCGATTTATGCCGTGGCCCGCACGTGCCTTCTATCGACAAAATATCTCCCGCATTTCGCCTCACGCGCCTTGCTGGCGCCTATTGGCGCGGTGATAGCAACAATCAAATGCTACAACGTATTTACGGCGTAGCTTTCGCTAATGAAAAAGACCTCAAAGCCTACCTCACCATGATGGAAGAAGCCGAAAAACGCGATCACCGAAAACTTGGGCGTGAGCTGGATTTGTTCCACATCCAAGAAGAAGCCCAAGGTCAGGTGTTCTGGCACGATAAAGGCTGGACGATTTACCGTCTTGTTGAGGATTACATCCGCCGCAAAATCCGCGCCGATGGGTACATCGAAGTTAAAACTCCTGTTATGGTAGACCGCGTATTGTGGGAAAAATCAGGCCATTGGGAAAAATTCCGCGAAAATATGTTCACCATCGAAAATGATGAGCGCACACTGGCTGTAAAGCCAATGAACTGCCCTTGCCACGTTCAGATATTCAATGTTGGCCTAAAGAGTTACCGTGATTTGCCCCTGCGCATGGCTGAATTTGGCTCTTGCTATCGCAACGAGCCTACAGGTGCGCTACACGGTATCATGCGCTTGCGTGGCTTCGTGCAAGATGATGCACATATTTTCTGCACCGAGGACCAAATTATTTCTGAAACCAAGCGTTTTTGTACCCTTCTATTGCAAGTCTACGAAGAACTTGGCTTCACCAAAGTCGATGTATGCCTTGCTACCCGCCCTGAAACCCGCGCAGGAAGTGACGCGACATGGGATAAAGCCGAAGCGGGGCTTGCCGAGGCCGTGGCTGCAACTGGCCTCAGTTACACCACCCTCCCTGGTGAAGGTGCGTTTTACGGCCCTAAACTGGAATTTCACCTGAAAGATTCACTTGGTCGAAGCTGGCAGTGTGGTACATTGCAGCTTGATTTCGTTTTGCCTGAGCGTCTAGATGCCAACTACATCGCCGAAGATGGCAACAAAAAACGTCCTGTAATGCTTCACCGTGCCATTCTTGGATCGCTTGAGCGGTTTATCGGTATTTTAATTGAAGAATACGCAGGAAAATTCCCGGCATGGCTGGCTCCGCTTCAGGTGGTGGTCTGCCCCATTACCAATGAATTCGATATCTATGCTCATGAAGTATGCGCCAAGCTTACCAAAACAGGACTTAGGGTTAGTGCCGATACCAGCAACAACAAAATCAATTACAAAGTGCGTGACCATTCATTGCAAAAAGTGCCCTTTATCATTGCCGTTGGCGCACGTGAAATGGAGCAGGAAACCGTTGCCATTCGCCGTCTAGGCTCCGATAAACAGGAAGTTTTGCCACTCACCGATGCCATAGTACTTTTGAACAAGGAAGCAGCCTCTCCCGCCTAGTTTTCCTTGACGGGGCAAGTGTTTCAGGGCATTTAATCACTATGTTCGTATATTAAATACGGGCGCATCAACTTATAGAGGATTCTGCATGACGAAAGGCAGCCATGAATAAACCGAAGAGCGACGAGCCACGTGTAGGCCGCGAAATTATAGCCGATAAAATCCGCCTCATCGGCGCTGACGGCGAAATGTTAGGAGTAGTTTCGGTACGTGAAGGCCTAAAAGCCGCAGAAGAAGCAGGGCTGGATTTAGTAGAAATCTCCCCAGGTGCAGAACCCCCCGTATGCAAAGTGCTTGATTACGGTAAGTACAAATATCAGGTGCAAAAAAAGCAACAGGAAGCCAAAAAGAAGCAAAAAATCATTCAGATTAAAGAAATCAAGCTTCGCCCCGCCATAGATCCGCATGATTTGGAAATCAAGTTGCGGGCAGTGCAGAAATTCCTTGATGAAGGCGATAAAGTTAAATTTACCCTCCGTTTTAGAGGTCGCGAGATGGCACATCAACAGCTTGGTCTCAAGGTACTCACCCACATCCGCGAGCAACTTGCTGACAAAATCAAAGTCGAGCATGAGCCAAGCTTTGAAGGCCGTCAGGTTGTCATGGTGGTGGCGGCGAATACAAAAAGCTAGAGCTAATTGTGCTTTTGTGTTATATTACAAGAAATTGGGGCACAGTTTTATGCGCGGGTTCAGCCTAGTAGAACTTTCAATAGTACTTGTTATACTTGGACTGCTTACAGGCGGTATTTTAACAGGGCAATCTCTTATCCGCGCTGCAGAACTTCGTTCAATTAGTTCTGACTGGCAGCGCTACGAAACAGCCATATATAGTTTTCGCGATAAATACTTTGTCTTGCCAGGAGATATGCCTAATGCAACTAGGTTCTGGCCCGCTCGTGATGGGGGAGATGGCCTTGGCAATGATTGCACTAGCCTTTATGCCACAGGGCCTGAAACCTGCAATGGTAATGGCGATGGGGTTATTACTGGTAGCTGGCCAGAGTCATGGCTTTCATGGCAGCATCTAGCCAATGCTGGCCTTATCCAAGGACAGTACACAGGACGCAATGGCAGTATCAATGCATGGCACGGTATTGCAGGTGTAAATGCCCCAGCCAGTAAACTCTCGAATGCGTTTTTCTTTTTAGCTACACTACAGCACCCCGGTGATGGAGGGCATTTCGCTCTCGACTACCGCCTGTATATGTCTCACACCATACAAGACCAAACAACCGCTTCCGCTATATATGTCCTAAATGCTGAAGAGGCATGGAATGTTGATAGCAAAATAGATGATGGGAAGCCTGGGCTTGGTAGGGTAATTGCATCAGCAAACATGAACAACGTTACAAGCTGCATTACCGC
>JAIXZB010000180.1 GCA_027489915.1 Rickettsiales bacterium
AATACCCGCATGAACGATTGCCTGCCCGTAGGGGAGAGCCAGCCGATGCAGCAGAGTTGCTGCGAACATTGACCGCACCACCCGCACTTATCGAATCTTGCCTATCGGTGATGCTACGTACCCCATGGCCGCTTGCATTGTTCACGCCGCTGATATGGCAGAAGCTGCAACAGGAACCTTGCCGCGTAGAGCAGTGCACCTTGCCAATGCTGCCCTCGGTGCATGGCGTGCCGATATATGCAGCGGATGGATTTACACGGGTAGGGCTGGCATCGCTGTCGCAGTTGCGGCGGGAAGTCACCGCCCTCGCACCCTATAGCCCCAAGCAGATTGCCTTGGCGTTGTTCTATCTCGAAGGGGGAATAGTGAACAGGCTGCTGACCTCCCCGTGGCTAGAGCAGTTCACTGCACAAGCCGAGCTGATAGATGCGGAGCTGCACGGCTTGAGTGCGCCTGATTATCTGGGAATACGGGACGTACTGCAACAGCACATGACACGGCTGCACGCCATACGCGCCGAGAGACTAGCGCAGCATCTGGAGGTGGCATAATGCTGGTTCCTTACGACTCGCCAGCATTGCGTGAGGAGGTGCATCGCTATGCCACCAATGCCTTAAGTGACAATACCCGTAAAGCCTATGCTACCGACCTCGCCCAGTTTATCGCATGGGGTGGAACCATTCCCTGCACAGCTGAGTGTGTGGCAACCTATCTCACTGCCCATGCGGCGACGCTGAGCATGGCGACCTTGCAGCGAAGGTTGGTGAGCATCGCCAAAGCGCATACGCTGCAAGACTACCCGAACCCCGTATCTCACGCGCTGGTGCAGCTGACCTTGAGGGGGATACGCCGCGTCCATGGTGCGCCACAACGGCAAGTGTCGGCATTGGTGAAAGAAGATTTATTGCTGATGCTCGCCCAGATACCCGATACGCGCAAAGGTATGCGTGATAGGGCATTATTGCTGCTGGGGTTCTGTGCAGCATTACGGCGCAGTGAGCTAGCGGCGGTGCGGGTGAAAGACATAGAGTTCACCACGCAGGGGCTGGTGCTAACCATCCTCCGCAGCAAAACCGACCAAAACGGCGAAGGCTGTCGCATTGCCATTCCCCGTGGACGAGGGCGCATCTGCCCCGTCGAGTCCATCCATGTCTGGTTTTTGCACTCAGTTGTCAATACTGCGTATAGTGTTTTGTTTCCCTCCATCAGCAAAGGCGGAGTGGTATCTGATACGCCACTCTCTGACCGCGCCATTGCCGACATCATCAAGTATTATGCTGCCAAAGCTGGGCTGGATGCGTCACAGTATTCTGGGCACTCGCTACGCGCAGGGCTTGCCACCTCTGCCGCACAACACGGCATCAGCAGTTGGGTCATCCGCAAACAAACGCGCCATAGCTCCGATGCCATGCTCACCCGCTATATCCGCGAAGCTGACCTCTTCACCCACAACGCCGCTGGGATTTTTTAGCACCCCATAACCGCTATTCCCTTGATAATCCCTCGTCTTCAGCTACGGTTACAAGGTAGCTTGAGAAAGTTACGGGGCTTCAAAACCTCTCCAATGCGGTTAATGCGTCAGCCGTTATCTGACGCTGCCTCTCGACCATTTGTCGGGGTGGCGGCGAAATATAACACGCGCGAGCGGAATACGCTGCGCCGTTCATTGGACGGTTTTGAACACCCCGACGCCAGAGAAATCTGGTGTCGTTTCTTTTTGAACCAGAGGGGTAGTTTATGAACCATGTATCCAAACTTTCTACTATAGCTGTAGCGCTATTACTCGCAGCCTGCAGCGAACCTAGCAACCGCACTGAAATGGGCAAAGCCGAGACAGAATGTCTGCGTAGCATGCCTACGCACACCGAAGCACAGCCCGCCGCATTCCGAACCTGTATGCAGGCAAAGGGCTATGTCATGCACACACCCGCTTCACGCTAACGGCAGAGAGGAGTATTCTTATGCGCCAGATATTTTTTACAGCATCCGCTGTAGTTGCCACTATCGGGCTTGCGGCTTGCACCCAGCATCCCAAAGTCTCGGCTAGTGCCATTCCGCCCGTCACCTTCATCGAGAAAAGCACGCCGCAAGCGGTGATTGATAAGGTGATGGAGATTTGCAGTAGCAAGGGGCTGACTATCGAGGACAGTAGCCAGAATGCAGTGGTGTGCAGTGCAGATTCCCATGCAGCAGCGCAGTTCTTCCTCGGCACGGTCGGCGGCACTACCGTTATATCCAAAATGCGTGTTAGCGCTTTTAAGTCAGGCAATCAAGTCAAAGCAGTGGCAAGCGGCTGGTACGAAACCCAGAATATCTACGGGCAGATGCAGCGCACACCCACGTCTGATTCCAAAGAATTGCAGGTGATTCTTGACCAAGTGAAACGCGAGGTGGATGGAGGGATACGCAAATGAGAACCCCTATTATTATCGCCGTGCTGATGCTCAGCGCTTGTGCTCCCTCGCGTCTGCAACAAACAACCATCGACGGCATCGACCCCGAGGGGCGAACGGTGTATTCGATGAGCGGCTACGGCGACCCCGAAGATATGGCGGCACGTTCGTCGGAGAAGCATGTAAGACATGCCCTGTCCGATGCTTGCCCCAACGGTGTCACTATCCTCCAACTGGAAGAAATACCCACAGGCAGCATGATTAGCAACTTCATGTATTGGAAGGCCAAAGCACGCTGCAATTAACTTCCGATAACATTCAATTATCGGTTCTTTCAAGTCTATCTCGGGCAGAGTTACAATAAGGATGAGTGATGCGACAGTTTTCTGGATTGCCACGCCCACCATCCTTAATTGGGACCATATGGTCATAGCTAAACGATTTGTTTGAATCGATTAGACCGTTACAAACGGGGCATCTTGGTGCCGATACAAGACACTGAAAAATTAATGCGGCTGTTTTGGTTTCATCACTAAAGTTTACAGGTGATTCTGTAGAGTTAATTTCGCCTATAATCTCAACTCGGATACCAAGATGTGTCGCCAGCCCTTCACTTGAAATAAGCTCTTTCTTTGAAGCCATGGCTATTACGTATTGGTACAATTTTTGTAGCCTAGAAATG
>JAIXZB010000132.1 GCA_027489915.1 Rickettsiales bacterium
ACTAGCGTGAACAGCAGTTGCGGGCTTATGGGTTTGACATCGAATCCGCTATGAAACCCACTGAAGGTGATGATGAGTGCTGCAACAGAGCTAAGGCCAAGTAGCACCAGCAGCAAACGAACGATGCGGCGCACATGGCGCGGCGCTTTATCTATCGCAGGCGAGTTCGATAATGCATAGGCGCTGGTGTCTGTAGCTTCGACCATACTCATGCAGCATAGGCCAGCACAGTGCGGATTTCGATGCCGTAATCATTGATTTTTTTACGGAGTGTATTGCGGTTAATGCCAAGTACACGCGCTGCCTGAATTTGATTGCCATCAGTTGCTCGCAGTGTGTGTTCGATAAGGGGTTTTTCGAGCAGTGCCAGCATACGCTCGTGCAATCCAGGGGCAGGAAGGGTGTGCGCGTGGCTTGCAAAATAAGCACGCAGATGCGACTCGATATGGCTTGTGAAGTTCGCAGCCATTCCATCGGTAGGCAGGCTCAACACATTATTTGCGGGCGTTTGCAGTTCTTGCGTGATATGAGCTGCGGTGATGCTTGCGGAAGCATTTAGTGCCGCCAATCTGTAGGCAAGATTTTCAAGTTCGCGGATGTTTCCTGGCCACCCGTGCGCTTGCAGTGCAGACACCGCATCTGCAGCTAAGGTTTTAAGCGGCAATCCGCGCTTGTGTGCCTTGGTAAGGAAATAGCGGGTGAGGGCTTCAAGGTCATCTTTACGCTCACGCAGCGATGGAATGCGTAGTGGCACTACATTGAGGCGGTAAAATAAATCTTCGCGGAATTCGCCTTTGGCGACAAGTTCAGAAATATCGCGGTGGGTGGCGGCAATCACGCGCACATTGGTGCGCACCACGCGGGTGGCGCCAATGGGGGTGAATTCACCTTGCTGCAATACACGCAGTAACCGCGTTTGCGCTTCAAGCGGCATATCGCCGATTTCATCAAGAAATAATGTGCCTTGATGTGCCAGCTCAAATGCACCTACTTTGCGCGCATGTGCGCCTGTGAAAGCACCGCGTTCGTGACCAAATAATTCGCTCTCGATAAGCTCACGTGGTAGTGCGGCCATGTTGATAGCGTGGAAGGGTTTGGATTTACGTGGCCCAAGCTCGTGCAAGGCGCGGGCTATAAGCTCTTTTCCGGTGCCCGATTCGCCGCTGATGAGCACGGTTAAATCATTGCCAATCAGGCGCGCAACGGCGCGGTAGACTTCTTGCATCGCAGGTGCTTGGCCAACAATCGCAAGCTCTGGCGTGAGTTCGATAACGCCCGGCTGCTGGGATTTACTGGTACGCGGTGTACGCTTGAGCGATTCATCGATGGCAGCAAGCAGCTCGCTTAAATCGAAGGGCTTGGGCAAGAAGGCAGCAGCCCCAGCTTCACGCGCTCGCGAAGCATTGATGAGGGTGTTGTGCGCGCTGATGACAATAATCGGTAGGCTCAAACGATGGGCGCGAAGGGTGGGAACGAGCGCCAGCCCATCGCCATACACACCTGCGCCTGGCATGGTGACGTCGGTGACGACTGCGTCGCCATCTCCACGTTCTACCCATTGTTCCAGTGTTTGCAAACGATCGGTAACACGCACACGGTAGCCATGCTGTTCGATGGCCTGACTTAGCACCAATGCAATCGAGGGATCATCCTCGGCGAGAAGAATTTCGGGGGTCATAACTTGCCTGCAACGTTGATGTTTTTATGATGATTGCCTAAAAACTAGGCAATGAGTTACAGCAGTTTAATTAAGCCTGCAAGCTATTTACTGCCGTGCTAATGGCATCCAAATACGAAAGCACGTGGCGTTTTTGCGGCCAGAGGCAAGCTCGACACGGCCACCATGGTCTTCGATAATACGCGCAACGATGGAAAGCCCAAGCCCGCGCCCCTCGCGCTTGGTGGTGATGAAGGGGCGAAAAAGTTGCTTAGCGATGCTTGCTTCAATGCCGCCACCGTTATCGGTGATATCAATTGCAACAGGCCGTGAACCTTTGCCCAGATGGTAGCGCGTGGTAAGGGTGATTTCGGGTTGCGCCACACTCACACAGGCTTCTGCGGCATTCTTGATGAGGTTGGTAAGCGCACGTGTAAAGCGTGGCCCATCAGCCGCGATGGGAGGCAGTGAAGGATCATAGGCGCGGGTGATGCGCACATGCGGGCCAACGCCTGCGCTGACAGATGCGGCCGCTTCTTCGAGCAGTTCATGGATGTTGATGTGGGTGGGGGGAATATCGGTGGAGCCACGCAGAGGATCGAGCTCTTTAAGCAATTGCTCGATACGCGCAGCCTCTCGCGTGATGAGATCGCAGAAGGTTGCATCGGCGGATGCGTTTTTAAGTAATTGCGCGGCACCTGAAATGGCAAGTAGGGGATTGCGTATTTCATGCGCGAGCATGGCCGCCATGAGCCCTGCGCTGTGGGTGGCTTGCGCATGGCTTGAAGGCTCGCTTACACTATCGAGCGCAAGCAAAGCTGTGTCTTCATCAAGCGGTGACACGAATGCGGAGCAGGTAAGTAACCCACCATCCGCTCCCGGAAGGGTGAAGTAGCGTTCGCTGCGCGATTCCTGCCTGATGATGGCGGCATGGATGAGGGGAATCAGCGTTGCATCAAGCGGTGTATGGCGTGATAGTTGCGCGCGGGAAAACACCGTGCCACTTTCAAGCAATGAAATCGCACTGGGGTTTAGAGGGGCGAGGAGAAATTCCGCGTTCACACGAAACAAGGCAAGGGATAATGCACCCAGTGTAAGCGTGTCACTCACGCCGCTTCGCCTTCGGTATGGCGCTCGTAGGCACGTTGCGACACACCGCGTTCGATTTGTGTATCGTAGAATGCACTAATCAGTTGCATCACCTGCTTAGGATCGGTGAGGCGGTTGACGTTACCACGAAATTCTGCCGCGCAGTGCAGGCCCGAAACATACCAGCCAATGTGCTTGCGTGCGACACGTACACCCGTCTCAATACCATACAGCGAGAGCATTTCTTCGTAATGCGCAAGGGTAATGGCGCGCTGTTCAGTGATGCTTGGCTCGATGATTGATTCGCCTTTTAAATGTGCGATGGCTTGGGCGATAAACCACGGACGGCCATAGCTGCCGCGCCCTATCATCACACCATCTGCGCCTGAGAGTGCAAGTGCATTGTCGACATCTGTAAGCGTGGTGATGTCGCCGTTTACTATCACGGGAAGCTTCACTGCTTCTTTTACCGAGCGAACAAAGCGCCAATCGGCGGAGCCTCTGTACATCTGGCAGCGTGTGCGCCCATGCACGGTGATAAGTTTTATCCCCACATCTTCGGCAATTTTTGCGAGTTTGGGGGCGTTGAGTGAGTTATTATCCCATCCCATCCGCATCTTTAAGGTGACGGGGATTTTTACGGCTTTGGCAACCGCCTCTAAGATAGCAGATGCCAGAGGCTCGTCGCGCATCAGAGAGGATCCCGCATAGCCATTCACCACTTTTTTCACAGGGCAGCCAAAATTGATATCGATGATATCCGCGCCGCGATCTTCGTTCAATTTAGCCGCTTCGGCCATAGTTTCGGGATCGCAGCCCGCAAGCTGCACAGAAAACGGGCGCTCGATAGGTTCAAATGCGGCCATGCGCAGGGCATTGCGGGTCTCTAGCACGACTGCTTTGCTTGCAATCATTTCCGACACCACAAGCCCCGCACCAAACGATTTAACTAGCTTGCGGAAGGGCAAATCGGAAACGCCTGTCATGGGCGCTAAAATCACGTTATCGGCGATGGTGACGTTATCGACTTGAATAGCGCGATGCGCAGGAATACTGGGCTGCTCGGCAAGCTCAGCCGCAACCCCCATCGCATGGGCAATGGTGGGGGAAAGTGGGGGGGCTTGCATGTTATTGAAGCTCATAGGTTGCCTTCTGTTACGCAATCAAGCAATATGCGCGGGATTTTTCACACCGTGCCATTACATGATTCGTCTTATGCAAGCAAGTGCAAGCACATCTGAAGCCAAGATTGCCGTGGTCATCGTCGCCGCAGGCAATGCGACGCGCATGGGGGCGGATACACCAAAACCTTACCTCAACATTTGCGGAAAAACACTGCTAGAGCATACTATTGAGGCGTTCTCGAACCACCCTGCCATTGGTAAGATTCAGGTGGTAATTCACGCCTCGCATCAAGACTATTATAAAAAAATCCCAGCATATCCTAAGCTTCTACCGCCTGTGCTAGGTGGTGCAGAGCGTCAGGATTCTGCCCGTTTGGGGCTGGAAGCGCTTGCACAGCATGCGCCAAGCCATGTGCTGATTCACGATGCGGCGCGGCCTTGTGTGTCGCAGGCGCTGATTTCGCGTGTGTGCGATGCGTTGGGGGCGCACACGGCAGTAATGCCAGTGATGCGGATGAAAGATACCGTGCGAGAGCAAACAGACACAGGTTGGCAGGAGCGCCCAAGAGATGCGCTGATGGCAGTGCAAACGCCGCAAGGCTTTCATTTTGAGACGATTCTAGCAGCGCACCGCAACGCAAAAGGCCCACAACGAACCGATGACATTGGCGTAATTCTCGCCTATGATGCACAAATAAAAATCCACGCCGTTGAAGGCGAGTGGCAAAACCAGAAAATGACAACTCCAGACGACATGGAAATGATGGCAAAACACTATGCAACAGTCCAGATTCCGAAAGTCGGCATGGGCTATGATGTGCACAGGCTGGCTGCACACCCTGCGGGCGCTGAGCAAACCATTCGCTTGGGCGGAATTGATATTACACATGACGCTACGCTTGAAGGCCATTCCGATGCAGATGTGGTACTGCATGCGATAACAGATGCGCTGCTTGGCACGATTGCGCAGGGCGATATTGGCGCGCATTTTTCGCCTAGCGATGCGCGTTGGAAAAATGCAGATTCTGCAATGTTTTTGACCCATGCTGCAACTATGGTGCAATCGGTAGGTGGCAAGATAACGCATGTCGATGTGGCGATACAATGTGAAGCCCCAAAAATTGCACCACACCGTGACGCAATGCGCGCGCGCATTGCAGAGATTCTCGCACTACATATTTCGCAAGTGAGTGTGAAAGCAACCACCACCGAAGGGCTGGGCTTCACAGGTCGCCGCGAAGGCATTGCAGCGCATGCGGTGGCGACCGTATTATTTGCCGCAAGCGAGGCAGCGTGATGCGCTTGCTTGCTACAATAATTGCAACATGCGGGGTTGGGTTTTTCCCCAAAGCACCGGGTACGATGGGCTCGCTTTTTGCTCTCGGCCTTGGGTATCTGATTATTGACCGCTTGGGCTGGCTTGAGTGTTTCATTGCGTTTATGCTGGTGAGTATGGTGGGTACGTGGGCAACGGCGCAGTATCAGAAACAACACCCAACACGCCTCGATCCAAAAGAAGTGGTGATTGATGAAGTGGCAGGGCAGTGGCTGACGCTTTTATGTCCGATTTTATTTTTGCATTTAGGCACATGGATACAGACAGGAGCATTGCATGTGATTGCGCTTGAGCATGATTGGGTGGGGACATATTTCGTGCTCGCATTCGTTCTGTTTCGGGTATTCGATATTTTTAAGCCATGGCCGATTTCGTTTATCGATCGCAGGATGAAAAATGCAGTGGGCGTGATGCTCGATGATATTGTTGCAGCCCTTATGGCAGGTGTATTATTATATGTGATATATATTGTGGGTCCGCTTTTAGTTGGCACCCCGCCCGAAATGATGTGAGACACCGATGCCCTACGATACAGCGCATGAATTATTTCCGCCGCTAATGTTAGAGCAGGCAGGAGAAGTGGTTGCAATTTGCGCACGGCGCGGATTAACCATTGCCACCGCAGAATCCTGCACGGGGGGATTGATTGCAGCAATTCTGACCGAAATATCGGGCGCATCTTCGGTGTTTACGCACGGGTTCATTACCTACGCAAACCCTGCAAAAGTGAGTATGGTGGATGTGTCAGAAACTGCCCTTGCCTCGCATGGGGCAGTAAGTGAAACCATTGCCCGTGCAATGGCAGAAGGCGCGTTGCGCACAGCAGGTGTGTCACTTGCGATTGGGGTTACGGGGGTTGCAGGGCCCACTGGTGGCACTGAAAATAAGCCTGTAGGATTGGTGCATATGGCTTGTGCCAGCAGTAACGGTAAAACTACGCACAAAGCCTTACATTTCGAGGGAAGCCGCACCTGCATCAGGTTAAAAGCAGTGGAAGCCGCACTAGGTATGTTGCTCAAGCAACTCGAAGTGATTTAGCAACGTTATTTTTTGTGTTTATCGCGGAATGCTTTTGCCCAATCTTCTTTATGGGCCTGCCGTGTGCGTGCAACGGCAAGTGCATCTGCTTCCACATTTTCGGTAATGACAGAACCTGCGGCAACCATAGCACCATCGCCCACTTCAACAGGGGCAACAAGCGCAGTATTTGAGCCGATAAAGGCACCACGCCCAATGGTGGTATGGTATTTTTTATAGCCATCGTAATTGCAGGTAATGGTGCCTGCACCGATATTGGCTTCGGCTCCAATCGTTGCATCGCCGATATAGCTGAGATGGCTGATTTTTGCTCCCGATTCGATGTCGGATTTTTTGATTTCAACGAAATTGCCAATTTTAGCATCCGCACCAATGGAGGTGCCAGGGCGAATACGGGCGAAGGGGCCTACCACTGCGCCTTCACCAATCACTGCACCTGCGATATGGGAGAAGCTACGGATTTCAACATTATCGGCAATGGTAACTTCAGGGCCAATCACAACATGCGGCTCAATAATTACATCACGCCCGATATCGGTATCGGCAGCTAGTGTGACCGTTTCAGGCGCAATCAGTGTTGCACCGCCAAGCATAGCACGCTCGCGCAGGCGCTGCTGCATCGAGGCCTCGGCGATCGCAAGTTCAATGCGCGAATTAACGCCTAACACTTCATCCGGCGAGGCTTCTGTTATACGCGCACTGTAGCCCGCTTTGCGAGCGAGTGCGACCACATCGGTTAAATAGTATTCACCTTTTTTGTTTTTATTATCGACCTGCTCAAGCAATTCCCATGCGACGCTACCACGAAGCACCATCACACCTGAGTTGCACAGCCCTACCGCGCGTTGTACCTCGGTTGCATCTTTATATTCCACAATCGCTTCCAACTCGCCTTGCGCATTCACAATCAGTCGGCCATATTCGGCAGCATCGGTGGGGCGAAACCCTAGAACGGCAACGGCGTTTTTACGGTTGCGGTTGATGGTTTCAAGAAGTGCACTCACCGTTTCAGGGCGTATAAGTGGCGTATCGCCATATAGCACTACCAGATGGCCTTCAAACCCCTGCAATACCTCACGCGCGGCAAGTACGGCATGCGCAGTGCCTAGCTGTTCGTGTTGATAGGCAATACGGGTATCGCTGTAAAGGTTGCGCGCATAGGTTTGTACCCGTGTCTGTTCGGGAGAAATCACCAATGTGAGAGGTGATAGCCCTACTGTATCGGCCATGGAAAGCACATGGCCCACCATGGGTTTATGCGCCACTTCATGCATTACCTTAGGCAAATCCGATTGCATGCGTGTGCCTTTGCCAGCAGCAAGGATAATAGCAGCAGCGTGGTGGGGGAGTTGCCGTGTCATTTTTCGTTCCTTCAGAATACTAAAGATGCTAACTATACCGCTTACCATCTTCGGAGCGTTTATGTCCAGTGCCGCACTCACCCCTTATATTCCGCTTGTGCTTGCCATCTGCACGGTGGTGCTTTCTTTGTTGTGTTATGTGTTGTGGAATAAAGCAAACCGCGAACAGGCGAGAGCGCAAGCAGCTGAAATTGAGCTTGCGAAACTAGCAAGCCTAGATGCAGAGATTGCCCGCATCACTGATGATATGAACACTTACCGCAGTGAATGTGAAACATGGCGCGAAGCGGCTCATGCATCGCAAACCACCAGCCAAGTGCTTGAGGAAAAATTACGTAGCATGGAAGCGCAAAAACACGAAAGTGAAGCGCTTAAACAGCAATTTGAGCAGTATGCGAAAGCAGCAGCACTGAGTGCGGGAAGTGAAATTTCGAATAAGCTGCTGGCAGACCATCAGCGTGAGCGTGAACAGGCACAGAAACTGCAACAAACCGAGCGCGAAACGACCTATAAACAGTTTGAGAATTTTACCAAAACCGCCACCGAACAATTCATGCAGCGCCAGCAGGAATTGACTCAGGCGCTTGGGGTGATGAAGGGGCAAATGGATATTTCTGCAGGCCAACTGGGTGTGCTGGTGCGGGCGATGAAAAACCCGATTGGAGCAGGGGCAGAAGGTGAGGCGATGTTAAATAACTTGTTGCAAAGTTTAGGTATGCAACAGGGAGTGGATTATGTTCTTCAAGTGCATTTATCAGGTGATGAAGCTTCGCTGCGACCAGATGGTGTAATTTTCCTGCCATATGAACAAGCCTTGGTAGTGGATTGCAAAGCTTCTCAGCACATATACGCTCTGTATGAGGCAGAGGGCACAAATGCTTACGATGAGGTATTCACCAAATTATGCAGCTCGATGTGGGCGCATGTGAAGGCTCTTTCGGGAAAGAATTACAGGGGTGAAGTGAGTAAATGGTTGAAGCAACAGCAGCGTGGAGATAGTCGTGTATTGCTGGTGATGTTTGTGCCGAACGATGAAGTGGTCACACGCCTGCGCCAGCGTGAGCCGGACTTGATTGCCGAAATGGCGCGCCATGAGATTATGCTCGCTGGCCCTGCAACGCTTCCTGCGGTGTGCATGGTGGCGGCAACGATGATACGTGAAGCGCGGCAAAAAGATGAACAGCATGCGATTATTGAACTCACAAGCAGCTTGATGAGCGACATGATAACCGCGCTTAGCAAGGCCGATAAAGTGATGAGTGGCATCCGCACCAGTGCCAAAGCATTCGATGAATTTGCGGCTTCCATTAATCGCGGTGTGCTCGGTAAAATGCGTCGCATTACGGCGAAAGGATTGCAGCCTGCGAAGAATCAGCCGTTACCTGCGAATTTGCCACGCTATGAAATCAGCAAAGCCGATGAGGTGGTAAATGGTGAAGCGGAAGAGGTAGCGGAGCTGTTGAGTTTGCCGAAGGATGCGGCGTAACTACATCGGAGCGCGGGATTTTAGGGCGGCGCTTAGGGTGCCGTCATCGAGGTAATCCAGCTCGCCGCCCATGGGGATGCCAAGGGCGAGGCGTGAGATGCGCACATTACAGCCTTCCAAACGTTCCATGAGGTAATGCGCGGTGGTTTGGCCTGCTACGGTGGCGTTGGTTGCGAGAATGATTTCTTCAATTTCAGGCGCACTGGCGCGGGTGATGAGTGCATCAATCGTAAGCTGCGCAGGGCCGCGGCCATCCATGGCGGATAACGTGCCGCCTAGCACGTGATAGCGGCCTTTGAAACTGTGACCACGTTCAATCGCCCACACATCTGCCACATCTTCGACCACGCAAATCACTTGCGCGTCGCGCGTAGTGTCGGTGCAGATATGGCAAGGTGAGGTGTCGTCTATCACACCGCATAGCTCACAGGTTTTGATGTGTTCCAGCGCCTGCTGTAGCGCGTGGATGAGGGGAGGCAGCGACAGGTTTTTATTACGCACAATCGATAGCACAATACGCCGCGCAGAACGCGGCCCAACACCCGGCAACTTGCCGAATTGGTGAATAAGTTTATCGAGTATGGTATTGGCCATCAATTAAAACGGAAGCTTCAAACCTGCGGGCAGATTCATGCCACCTGTGACTTGACCCATGCCGTCGGCTGCGGCGGCATCGATTTTGGTTTTGGCGTCGTTATGAGCGGCGATGATGAGGTCTTCGAGCATTTCTTTATCCTCGGCATTCACCACACTCGCATCGAGCGAGAGTTTCAGCAGATGGCCTTTGCCATTGAGCGTGAGCTTGACTGCACCGCCGCCTGAAACACCTTCCATTTCGGTAGCTTCTAGTGTGGCTTGCATTTCACCCAGCTTGCGCTGCATTTCCTGCGCTTGTTTCATCATTTTTTGAATATTCATGAGCTTACTCCTTTTCTGTGGGTTCGAACGCAATTACTTCTGCGCCTTCGAACTGTGATAAAATTTCCTGCACACGCGGATGTGCGGAGGCATAGGCGATCGCCTGCGCTTTGGCTTGTGCGCGCTGCTCGGCAAGCGTGGGTGCGCCTGTTTCTTCGACAAATGATACGGTCCACGACTCACCTGTCCATTCCTTCACACGGCGTTGGATGCGGGCTGGAATATCGGCAGGTAAATGACGCACCGGATGCAGTGCAATGCGTCCACCATGGGGCAGCAGGGTGAATTCCACCAACTGCACATCATTCGTAAGATGCGCAAGTAACAATGGCTCTCGGCGTGTTTCCATGAGGGTGATAAGCCCTGTAAAATCTTCAATCACTTCAAGCGCGACTGGAGCAGATTCAGCCATCACCTGCGGTGATTGTTGCACGGCGAGCGCAAGGTTGCCACGCGACATGGTAGTGGTGGGAGCGCTAAGTTGCGTATCTCCCATACGGGTGGTGCTCACGGCTTGGGTAGTGCTTGTGCTGGATGCGCTGCGACTTCCTCCAGAGGGAGGGGTGGGTGGCAGGGGAGTGCCCGATTCAATACGCTTAATCACGTCAGCTGGGCTTGGTAGCTGGGCGGTGTAGCCGAGGCGCACCAGTACCATTTCGAGTGCCGCGAGCAGATTTGGTGCTCCGCGCAGTTCATCGACCCCTTTGAGCAGCATTTGCCATGTGCGCGCAAGCGTTGGCATATCGAGCTTAGCACACATTGCAACCGCAGCCGCCTGTTCTTCAGGCGAGAACTGGATGGTGGCAGCAAGTGCGGGCGCAACATGAATGCGCGTCAGGTAATGCACAATGTCGAGCAAATCGGTAAGAAGTAATGCGGGATCAACTCCGTTTTTATACATGGTGTGAAGTAGACGCGAAGCAGCGTCCATATCACCTGCGAAAATATGCTCGAGCAGTGCAAAACTCTGGGTTTTATCGGCAAGACCCAGCATATCGCGCAGGCGATCAAACACGATGGTGATGGAGCCATCGGACGATGCCGACATCGCAATCGCCTGATCGAGCAGCGAGAGGGAATCGCGCACCGATCCCTCGGCGGCAGTGGCAATCAACATCGCACATTCGCGCGATAATGTGACACCCTCGCGACTCGCAACATCGACGAGATGATCCGCAAGCATATCCGTATCAATACGGCGCAAATCGAAACGCTGACAGCGCGAGATGATGGTGACGGGAATTTTGCGCAGCTCGGTGGTGGCAAAAATAAATTTCACATGCGGCGGTGGTTCTTCCAGCGTTTTGAGTAATGCATTGAAGGCATTTTTAGACAGCATATGCACTTCATCGATGATGTAGACTTTGTAGCGCGCGGAGGTGGGCGCGTAATGTACGGTGTCTATCAGCTCACGGATATCATCCACCCCCGTGCGTGAGGCAGCATCCATTTCATATACATCGACATGGCGATCATCGAGTATCATTTTGCAG
>JAIXZB010000158.1 GCA_027489915.1 Rickettsiales bacterium
CATGTAAATTTCGCCGCGGACTTCCAAAATTTTTGGTGCGTTAGAAATAGAATGCGGAATGTCAGAAATCGTTTTCACGTTCGCGGTGATATCTTCGCCCACCTCACCATCGCCACGTGTCGCCGCGTAAACAAGCCGCCCTTTTTCATACCGCGCCGAAAAGGAAAGCCCGTCAATTTTTGGCTCAACCACAAACGCAACCACATCCGTCTCTATAAGCCCGAGGAATCGCTTCACCCGTTCGATAAATTCTTCGACATCATTGCTGGAAAATACGTTACCAAGCGATAGCATTGGCAGCGAATGGCGCACCTTACCAAACCCATCAACCGCACTCGCCCCTACACGCTGGCTAGGGCTATCCGCCGTCACAAGCACAGGGTGTGCTGCCTCAAGCGCAAGCAGTTGCACCCGCAGCGTATCATATGCCGCATCGCTAATAGTGGGTGCATCTTTCTGATAATACCGCGCATCATGGCCGCGAATCTCATCGCATAATTGCGCATGCATGCGCACAATATCTTCTGGAATATTCTGCGTCATCTCACGCACTGGCCCGCATTAACTGCCGCGCCGCATCACGCGCCGCATCCGTCACGGTCGAGCCCGAAAGCATCCGCGCCACTTCATCCTGACGCTCTCCATCACTCAGCACACGAATGCTTGTGAATGTCTGTCCTTTTTCCACCTGCTTGGTAATCAGCAAATGCCGATCTCCCTGCGCAGCCACCTGCGGTGCGTGGGTCACAACCAGCACCTGCCCACCTGCGGATAAATGCTTAAGCCGCACACCAATCGCTTCCGCAACCGCACCGCCCGTGCCCGTATCAATCTCATCAAACACATACACCGAAGGTGTATCCTTCGCACTCAGCACCACTTTCAGCGCCAGCATCATACGCGATAATTCCCCGCCCGATGCAATCTCTGCCAAAGGCGCAAGTGGCGATCCCGGGTTAGTACTCGCCATCAACTGCACCCGCGCGCAGCCCGCATCATTCCATTGCGATTCAGGCAGCGCCTCCTGTGCGTAGAGCACCTGCGCCTTATCCATTTTCAGTGGCTTCAGTTCTTTTGCAATCGCCGTCACAAAACGCTTCAGCGCCTTCTCACGCAGCGCCTCCACCACATCAGATGCTTTCACATACTCCGCCCGTGTAACCGTAATGGCCTTCGCTGCATCACTAGCGCGCAGCTCCAGCGTATCAAGCTCTGCTAATTTCATCCGCGCTTGCGTCAGTGCCTCGTGCAACCCATCCACCGTAATGCGATACTTGCGCGCGACATCACGTAGCGCGAATAAGCGCTCCTCCGCGCGGTCAAGCGCCTGTGCATCGGGCCTATTCTCCAGCCAGCGCTCAAGCTGCGCCACCGCTTCGGATACATCACCCCACGCGCGCTCCAGCGCCTCGTGCAATGCGTTTCGCCCCTCCAGCGATTCAGGAATGGAACGCGCCACCAGTTTTTGTGCCGCTAAAATCTGCTGCAATACATCCGAGGGCTTTTGCAACATCGCAAGCGTTTCCACCAGCGCCGATTGCGCTTTAGCCTGCTGCTGCATCACCGTGCGCGCAGAACTTAATTCCGACTCTTCACCGGCCACAGGCGCAAGCGCCCCAATCTCTTCGACCATATGCTGTAAAAACGCGCGCTCACGTTCTGTCTGGTGCGCGCGCTCCATCAGCGCATCATAGGCATCCCGCGCTGCTTTCCACTGCACATACGCGCTGCGGCATTCCTCGCGCGCATCTTCCGCGCCAGCAAAACGGTCAATCGCATCACGCTGATGCTGCGTATCACGCAACGTGCGCTGATCATGCTGGCTGTGCTGCTCCACAAGCAGCGCGGCCAACTGCTTAAGCGCCGCCACACTCACCGAAACATCATTCACAAATGCGCGCGATTTACCGCTAGATTCCACCACACGCCGAATAATCAGCATATCTTCAGGCTCAATGCCAATCTCCAGCAAAAACGCCGTCACATCGGGCCGCACATCCACAATAAATTCGGCGGCCACACTCGCCTGTTTTGCACCCGCCCGCACCAGAGATGCATCGCTGCGCTCACCCAGCACCAGCCCCAGCGCATCCAGCAGAATCGATTTTCCCGCACCCGTTTCACCGGTGAGCACATTGAGGCCCGAAGCAAACGCAATATCCGCTTCCTCCACCAACACAATATTCCGAATGAGCAACCGTTTCAGCATGCCAAAAGACTAACGAAGAACCGCACAAATGCAAGAAAATGCGACACCATATCCAGCAAATGATAGGCTTCAAAATGCTGTGGATGCTAGGAGTGCTGTGGAAGAGAAGCGCAGCGTACATAAGTACGTGAGCATCGCAGTCCAAAGCAACGACGCCGCAGACGCGGTATTTTCACGTCTATCACAACCATTTATCCCAGCGGCTCTTCTTCTCCTCAGGAGATAAATTGCCCTTAATCATCTCGTAGGAATACTGGTACCAGTCAGATCCTGGGTAATTATACCCAAGCACCGCTGCATATTTCTTCGCTTCTTTCACCACACCAAGGCGCAAATAACACTCCACCAAACGGTGCAGCGCCTCGGGAATATGCGACGTAGTCTGATAATCCTCAACCACCTTACGGAAGCGGTTAATGGCCGCCACATACTCTTTCTGTTTCAAATAATAACGGCCAATTTCCATTTCCTTACCTGCCAAATGGTCATAGGTAAGGTCAATCTTCAACTTCGCATCTTGCGCATATTCCGAATCGGGAAATCGCTTGATAACATCGTTCAAAGCAGCACGCGCCTTATCCGTCATATCCTGATCGCGACCCACATCGGTGATCTGAATGTAATACGAAAGCGCTTTCAAATAATATGCATACGCCGAACTTTTATGCGTTGGATGCAACCGGTTAAACCTATCTAAAATCTGCACCGCATCATCATACTGCGCTGCACGAAATGCGCTGTAAGCAGCCATAATCTCGGCCCTCGGCGCCCATTCGGAATAAGGATGCTGGCGCTCCACCTCTTCAAAAAGCGGCATCGCATTTTTATATTTCTTTTGTGCAAACGCATCACGCCCTAAATTATAAAGCTCTTCAGGCGATTCATTTTTAACCGTCAGCTCATCCTCAGGCGATTCACCATCCCCACATGCAACCAGCGCCAGCAATGAAACACTGGCAACAAGCGCACGCGATACTCTGGGCAAATTCATCTTCATAAAACTCCTATAGCATCGCCAAACGCGCATGGCTAGTGCGAGTATAGGTAGCATAGCAACTTGCGTTCATCATGATAAATCGTTAACAGTTTCACTGCAACGAGGCTATCATGACCATACGTCTACGCGAATTAAAAACCGAAGAACTAAGCTGTATCTACCCCCTGATACGCGAGCTGAACCCATCCATGAAACGCGCGCGCTTTGGCGAGCTTCTCAGCGAAATGATTCCTAAAGCCTATCGCTGCGTGGGGGCATTCGATGGTGACGCACTCATCGGCATCAGCGGCTTCACCATAAGCCACCGCTTCTGGTGCGGCAAACAATGCGACATTGATAATTTTATTGTCACCGCCTCCTACCGTGGCAAAGGAATCGGCGAGCGTATCCTGCATTGGATAGAACGTGTCGCCGAAAAAGAAAAATGCGACATCATAGTGCTGGATGCCTACGCACATAACACCGCCTCCCATAAATTCTACCACCGCGAAGGCTACATCATCCGCGGCTATCACTTTACGAAAGACCTCACGTGATGCACACATCTCCCACACTTCCAAAATCCGAAACACACATGGGTCTTAACCTGTTTGGCATGCTATGCGGACTTATCATGCTGCATATCGTCACGCGCGAAATCGGCAATATCGACATCATTCACCGCGTCATTTATGTGGGCTTAGCCACCATCATCCCCATCGTCATCGGTGATGTCTTACTACGCACACGCAACCATCCTGCGTCAGGTATTGGCCCCAAATCACGCCCCCTATCCATAAAACGTGTCGCCACGCGCTACCTCGGGCTCATAGCAACACTGAGTGCTATTGCATTTTTCTATTGGCTGTTCCCTGTCTATAAAATGAATTTCTATACCCCATTCTGGACCGTACTAAGCTGGCTGGTACCCGCAATGCTAATCGGCGCACCTTTCTATTTCGCATGGTGCGACACCAGAACCATAAGCGAAGATGACACCTACCTGCAGCTTGGCCGCTTGTGCCTCTTGCAAAAAAACTACTCCGGCCGCGCTATAGCTATTCATTTTCGCAACTGGCTGGTAAAAGCATTTTTCACCCCCCTGATGTTCATCTTTATGATGCAAAATGTCGGCGAATTCAGCGCATTTTACACCATTGATATAAGCCAGCCATCACAGCTTTACGCAGCCTTAAATAACTTTATCTACACCATCGATTTACTATTCGCCTGCGTGGGCTACATCATGACACTGCGCATACTAAACTCCCAGATTCGCTCAAGCGAACCAACCGTTGGCGGTTGGGTATGTGCGCTGGCCTGCTATTCGCCTTTTTGGACAGGCCTCATTTACCAGCAATATTTCCCCTACAATACCAATAGCAATTTCGAAACAGTGCTGGCGGACAGCCCCTATCTACTCATCGCTTGTGCCGCATCCATTCTCATTCTAACTGCCATATATAGCTTTGCTACCGTCGCAATGGGCTACCGCTTCTCAAACCTCACCTACCGAGGATTAGTCACCTGCGGGCCCTACCGCTATTGCAAACATCCCGCATATGTCGCCAAAAACATCAGCTGGTGGCTTGTAGCACTACCGTTCATATCGCAGCAAGGACCCGAAGCGGCGCTGCGCAATTCGCTTCTGCTTGTTGGAATAAACATTATCTATTTCATGCGCGCCCGCACCGAAGAACGCCATCTCTCTAACTATCCCGAATACGTGGCATATGCCGAAGCTATGAACACCCACAGCATTTTCGCCCCGCTCGCACGGCGCATCCCCTACCTTCAATACAAAAAACCAGTGAATCCACCGCGCGTAGACTAAATCTTCCTACGTACAGGGTACAATCCTAAGCGTTCGCAAAAGCAGCAGAATCTGCATGCCCCACATGCGGCATATCAAAATCCGCATCACCCACGATACGATAATTCGATGCATCCGCAAACAACGC
>JAIXZB010000167.1 GCA_027489915.1 Rickettsiales bacterium
AAAACATCTCACTCGAATACGTTCCGGGCAAGCCTGTACTGCGTAATTTGTCGCTACATCTCGAGCCTGGGTCGTTCACCTTCATCACGGGTGCCAGTGGTGCGGGCAAATCCTCGCTGCTCAGCATGCTGGCGCTGTCGCTCAAGCCCACACAAGGCACCGTGCGTTTATTTGGCGAGGATATGACCAACCTCACCCGCGAAGATTTGCCCGAACTGCGCCGCAAAATCGGCACGGTGTTTCAGGATTACAATCTGCTGGGTCACATCACCGTTGCCGAAAATGTCGGGCTACCGCTTAAAATCCTTGGTGAAGACCCGTTGCAAATCGAAGCCAAAGTCGCCGAATTGCTTGAATGGATCGGGCTCGAAGGATACGGCGATGCACGGCCTAACCTGCTTTCTGGTGGACAAAAGCAGCGTGTGGCTATTGCACGCGCAGTCATTAACCGCCCCCTCATTATTCTCGCCGATGAGCCTACAGGTAACCTCGATCACGAGCTCAGCATGCGCCTCATGTATCTGTTCCGTTCGCTCAATAAAATCGGCACAACGATACTATTTGCCACCCATGATGATTCGCTCATTCAAGCATTTCCATCCTATGGCGTGATGAACCTGAAGGATGGACAACTCGTCCACACCCGTGCTGCAAGCTCAGCTTAGGCCTGTTCTAGTAATTTCACGGTCGCTGTTTCGATGCGCTGTTTCAAATCATCCAGCCACGCATCTTTGGCACTTCCTGCTGGAGGCATGGCAGGTAAAAACTCGATAACCGCATTACCAGAGCGTTTTTTAAGCAAGGATTTAGGCCAGTACTTGCCTGAGTTAAGTGCAACCGGCACTACAGGAATTTGGAGCGCCTCGCTCAAGCGCGTGATGCCCATTTTGTAGCGCGTATCCGCACCTACCTGTGTGCGTGTACCTTCGGGGAAAATAATGATAGAGCGCCCCTCAGCCACATATTTCTGCGATTGGGTGATAATTTCATTCATCGCATTTTTTCCGTCCTTGCGGTCAATGCCAATATTGCCTGTACGCCACAAAAACCATCCAAATACAGGGATGAAATATAACTGCCGCTTGAGCACAAAGGTAGCATCCCCAAACATCGCGCGCAGCATAAAGGTATCCCACGCCGATTGATGCTTTACCGCGTAGATAACAGGCGTTTTACTGATATGCTGATAGCCGCGTATGTGCGACTGAATACCGCTTGTTTTGCGCAGCAAATAGAGCGCTGCCTGCGCCCATTGCTGGGATAGAATCTGCGAGGCGCGGCGACTAAACAACGCTGGCCACAAAAACACACCCACCGCGAGCGTCATCAGCATCAGCAACACAAAAAATACGATGTCACACACACGTAATTTCATGCTTCCTGTCCTAACCACGCGCGCAGGCGCACCAGCCAGAATTTATGGAATTCGGATAGCACAATACGCCGTGTGGTTTCGTGCTGCCACCAGCGATCACGGCGAAATGCCTCGGGCGATACGGGGTCGGAAATAATCGTCACATTCGGCATCAGCATCTGGCATTCAAACAGGCTTCGGGGCATATGGTATCCTGCTGTTATCAGGCGCATGGATGTATAACGATGTTCATGCATAAACTTTGCTGTCTCGGTCGCATTGCTCTGGGTATCGTTTGCTGCGTAATCGAGCACTAGCCGTTCGGGTTTTTTTTCCACTTCGCGCTGGGCTGCGGCACTTGCGTATTTTTGCATCAATTCTGCCGCAGTGACACCTTCTCCCACACCACTGATGAAAAGGATTTTCCCAAGTGTATTCTCAAGCGCCTCAAATCCGCGTGATACCCGCAAATCCCCGCCTGTAAGTACCACAATCACATCGGTTGTAGTTGATGTATCCTTCGCTTTAAGCGGAATCGTATGGACAAACGCTACAAGCCCGCCCGTCCAGACAAAGGCGCAGAAGGTAATAAGTGTGAGTAATGTGCGAAACATCAGCGAAACCTAATCGGCTTTCTGTGCGCTGGCTAGCAGTAGCTGTGCTGCTTCCTGCAGATTTTTCACAAACAACGTCGATGCGAGGTGTGGCGGCAACGCTTTTTTGGTATTTTCGCCTTTTCCTGTCGCCACTAGAATAGCTTTTACACCGGCTGCATATGCTGCTTCCACATCGCGCAGCGCATCACCAATCATGATAGTGTTTTCTGGTGTTGCACCATAATCCTGCATCGCTTCTAACAACATTCCCGCTGCGGGTTTGCGACGGGTGGACGGTGTGTCTGGCGCTTCGGGCGCCACATAGATGTTTGCAATGCTGCCACCTACTTCGGCAATGCTACTACACATTGCAGCATGGATTTCTTCCAGCAACGCAGGGCTTACAAGCCCCTTTCCAATGACCGATTGGTTGGTGGCAATCACAAGCGTATGCCCTGCTTTGGTGAGTGCAGCAATGGCTTCGCGCGCACCATCTATGAAACGAAATGCAGCATGCGATTGCACGCCTTCAGGCAAATCCTCGTTAATCACCCCGTCACGGTCTAAAATCAAAAGCATCAGTGCATGCGGTGCAGCATCGACTGCACAGTAAAGCGCGTGGCAACAAGCGATACCAGCGCAATGAACAGTGGCAGCGCAATGAACAATACCACATGCATCAGCGAGAAATGAATCACTGGCAGCACAGGGTTTTTCATCTGCACGGTGGCAATATGCACAGAAAGCAGGACTATAGCCGCCGATACCGCGCCAATACAGGCACCGCGCCCAATCAGCCAGCCGTTGTGAAACTGGAACTGGCGCAGAATATACTCATCCGTAGCGCCAAACATATGCAGCAAATTCACCACCTTGAAATGCAGGCGCAGCGAAGTGCGCGCTACCAGCACCGCAAGCCCAACAAGGCTTGCAATCAAGCAACAAGCAAGCAATACCAGCGTTGCCTGAGCAAGCCCCAGCGCATTGGCAAGGTTATTCACCCAGCCTTCAGGGGTCGCCACGCGCCCCACAATCCCTCGCGCTTTCATAGCAGCAAGCAAGGCCTGCGCATCGAATGTGGTGTTAGGTTCTATCTTCACATCCATCAGCATCGGCAAGCTAACACCCGTGAGCGCCGATGCATCACCCAGCCACGGCTTAAGCAACCGCGCCACATCTTCGCGGCTCAGTACCACCATATCTTTCACGCCTTTGGTGGTGCGCAGCAAGGCCACCATCTTTTTTTCGGTCTCAGCGCGGGCGGCATCGGTTGTCGTTATTTGTATCTGAATCGATCCCGCCACATCGCGCTGCTGGGTCGAAAGTGCACCGGCAAAGCTGATTCCCACTGCCAAAAGCAGCGCGGTTATAGCCACCATCACGGCAATAATCGCGGGCAAAAAGCGGTTCGCATCATCACGTGCAAAAGGGATATCTGATTTGGGCATGAACATGATTCAAGCGCTAGCGCGTTTTGCGGCGGATGTCCAGTTTCTTACGCCTTGGTATCCACCTGTTTTGGCGCTTCACCTTTCATCGCAACGCCCACCATGGCAGGGCGCAGCAAGCGGTCGTGAATCGTGTAGCCTGCTTGCAGCACCTGCACTACAGTGCCTTCTTCGGCGTCGGGTGTTGCAATTTGAGCCACGGCCTGATGCAAGTTATGGTCAAACTTTTCACCCATCGGGTCGATG
Organism: Rickettsiales bacterium; assembly: GCA_027489915.1. GTDB lineage: Bacteria > Pseudomonadota > Alphaproteobacteria > Rickettsiales > UBA3002 > JAIXZB01. Next base: position 3,645 of record JAIXZB010000167.1, read on the forward strand.
CGCGTAATGCGTTGTTTCTCAAACGCGCTGAGCAATTCGTTCAGTGTCATCTCGACACCGGTGGCCAAGTTTGCCACGGCTGCATGTTCCTGCTTAAGCTGTTCGGGCACACTGCTTAAAGCGCGCTGCAAATTCTCAAGCACACTCACCAAATCACGCGCAAAGCTTGTCACCGCATATTTGCTTGATTCCGCAATATCACGCTCGGCACGACGTCGGGTGTTTTCAGCTTCCGCCAGCGCACGCAGTGCCTGATCTTTGAGCGATGCAAGATCTGTCTCTTTTTGTTCCACCAATGCCTGAAGTGCAGCAATCGCCGCTTCTGCATCGTCGTTCATGATTTCCTGCGCTTCTGGCAGCGCATCTTCTGGCATATTTGTCTGTTCTACAGCGCTCATAGCGGCTCCTTTACGTAACATTACTCCCCGCCATATGGGGTAGGAAACATCCGTTTTGCAAGCCCCTAATCGCAACGAAGATGATTTCTTCCATGCGGCGGCTTGTCATTATGCGCAAAACCCATTAGTTAGGGTCATCATTTATCACAGAAAGTATCTATGCCACGTTCTCAAAATCGCGCTGCCAATGCACTTCGCCCTGTCACCATCACCCCAAACGCAAGCCGCCACGCCGAAGGTTCGTGCGTTATTGCATTTGGCCACACGCGGGTACATGTCACCGCCAGTGTCGATGAATTCGTGCCACCGTTTTTGCGCAACACAGGCAGTGGCTGGGTGACAGCGGAATATGGCATGCTGCCACGTGCCACCAACTCACGAAATCCGCGCGAAGCGGCCAAGGGCAAGCAATCAGGCCGCACCCAGGAAATCCAGCGCCTGATTGGTCGCTCGCTGCGCGCGGCGATAGATTTGAAGCTGCTCGGCGAGCGACAAATTATCATCGATTGCGATGTGCTAGAGGCCGATGGCGGTACCCGTACCGCTTCCATTACAGGCGGGTATGTGGCGCTTGCGCTTGCGTGCAAAACACTCATGCAACGTGGTGTTCTTAAAAAAAATCCCATGCTGCACCCCGTTGCCGCCGTATCATGCGGCATTGTTGCGGGTGAGCCGCTTCTGGATCTCGATTATGTCGAAGATTCAGGTGCCGATGTCGATGCGAACTTTGTGATGACAGGCTCTGGCCAAATTATCGAAGTGCAGATGAGTGGTGAAGAAGCCACCTTCTCGCGCACAGAAATGGATGCGTTGTTTGGCCTTGCCGAACAAGGCGTCAGCGAACTCATCGCACTGCAGAAGGCTGCTATTGCATGAGTGGGTCGGATGCATTCTGGGTGCTTGCCACCCACAACAAAGGCAAGGTTGCCGAATTTGCCGAATTGCTCGCGCCCCTCGCCATATCGGTGCGCACAGCAGGGGAATTGAACCTGCCCGAGCCCGAAGAAACAGGCGATACATTTGAAGCCAACGCCATTCTTAAAGCAGAAGTTTCCTGCACTGCATCTGGGCGCATCGCACTTGCCGATGATTCAGGTATCGTAGTGCCAGCGCTTGATGGCGCACCGGGTATTTATTCTGCACGCTGGGCGGGGGAATCGAAAGATTTTACGCATGCCATGGAACGTATCAATGCTGAACTTTCTGCGCGCAATATTACCACAAACGGTACAGCCGCATTCTTCGTCTGTGTGCTTGCAGTTGCGCGCCCGAATCTGCCCACCCTCACCTTTCGCGGCGAAATTGATGGCACGCTTATTTACCCACCACGCGGCAAAGGCGGGTTCGGCTATGACCCAATGTTCATTCCGGATGGCCACAGCCTAACCTTCGGTGAAATGGATAGTGCTTACAAACATTCGATAAGCCATCGCGCAAATGCTATGGCGCTGTTTGGCGC
>JAIXZB010000211.1 GCA_027489915.1 Rickettsiales bacterium
ACGCGCTTTCTGGCAACCCATGATGAATTTGCAGCATGGGCAAAAGATAAAAAACAGCTCCGCATGGAATTCTTTTATCGCGAGATGCGCAAAAAATATGGCATCCTCATCGAGCCCGATGGCAAGCCCACAGGCGGCGAATGGAATTACGATAAAGAAAACCGCAAACCACCCAAAGCAGGCATGCGCTCCCCAGCACGCCTGTCACACACGAAATCTCCCATCACCCGCGAAGTCCTCGCACTCGTGAACACATATTTCGCAACTAACTTCGGCACACTCGAACCCTTCCATTACGCCGTCACACGCGCGCAAGCCTTACGTGAACTCACCCATTTCATAGAAGAGCTTCTACCTAATTTCGGCGATTATCAAGATGCCATGGTAGCGGGCGAACCCTACCTCTATCACTCCCTCATTTCCTCCTACCTCAATGCAGGTCTGCTACTGCCGCTTGAAATCTGCAAAGCTGCCGAAGCCGCATACCGCGCGGGCAACGTGCCCCTAAACGCGGCAGAGGGATTCATCCGCCAAATTCTTGGCTGGCGCGAATACATACGCGGCATCTATTGGCACCACATGCCCGAATATGGCACCCGCAACAGCCTAAACGCCACCACCCCCCTGCCCAAATTTTACTGGACAGCAGACACCAACATGTTCTGCGTCGCAGAGTCGGTGCGCCACACGCGCGACCATGCCTATTCGCACCATATTCAGCGGCTCATGGTCACAGGTAATTTCGCCCTGCTCGCAGGGCTCGATGTGAAACAGGTACAAGAATGGTACCTCGCCGTCTATTCCGATGCTTATGAATGGGTAGAAATGCCCAACACCCTAGGCATGGCACTATTTGGCGATGGCGGAATCGTAGCGAGCAAACCCTACGCCGCAAGCGGAAAATACATCCACCGCATGAGTAACTATTGCGAGAAATGCAGATACGATCCCGAAATCATGACAGGCGAAAATGCCTGCCCCTTCAACGCACTTTACTGGGATTTCTGGGCACGCAACGAGCATATATTACGCGGCAACCCCCGCATCCCATATGTCTATTCCACCTGGGATAAAATGGATCCAGAAAAACGCACATCCATTCGCGCGCAAGCAGCAGCATCACTCACCCAAATGCAGCAAAATACACTCTAAATTTTTGGTAGAATTCGCACCCAAACCGCACACAAATCCACATAATTAAGCACAGCTTCCCAGTGCATATTTTCCTTAATTATCAAATAAAACAGCTAATTACGCACAAAACAATGGCCCTTTTTGGTGCATTTATGCCACTCCATCGGGTTTCGTGCTGCCACTTGTGCTATAGTTAACCTCATCAACAAGCCTCAAAAACCTATTTTTGCTATCTTTGTGCACATTAAACCGACCACACATGAAAGTCGGCAACGAATGTATGTAGAGGAAAGTTAAGGGTGCGTAGTGTTTTTCACGCATACAATCGAAGTGTTACGCGTGGCATGTGCCTTGTCATCTGCGCTATCATGTGCGCAACCACGCCTGCATTTGCCCAAATACTAATTTCCCCAGGCGGCGGCGCTGCACAACAGCTCCCATCTTCAGCCGATATCAACCGCACAGACCCATTCAAAAATCCCCTTGAAAAGCCAGCCGCAAGCGCCACCACCTCCATCCCCGAATCACGGCTCAGTAACGCCATCCCAGAAGGTATCGAAGGCGTAACCCTGAAGCTAAAGCATATAAAAATCGAAGGAATGAGCGCCTTTAAAGCCGATGAAATGAAAGATATTTATACGCCCTTTCTAGGCAAAACCATTCCCTTAAGCAAAGTATGGGAATTTGCAAACAGCATCACCGAACGCTACCGAAACGAACAATATTTTCTTACCCGTGCCTATGTACCAGTACAGGAAATCGATAACGGTAGCGTCACCCTGCGTGTGGTGGAAGGATATATCGGTAAAGTCACCTTCAACCATCCACTAAAAAACAACTACATCATGCGCAATCAAATCACACGCATCAAAGATCGCCTGCCGCTTAAAGCATCGCAACTCGAGAGCTTCATGCTAAGGCTGAACGATTTCCCCGGCGCCTCATTTTTTGGCGCCCTCAAACCCATGCCAAATGGGCCCGAAGGCGCCATCGAACTGGTCTTAAAACATACCGATAATCAAAACCGTGGCAGCATCTATTTCGATAATGCAGGATCACGCTTTCTCGGCCCCTATCAAGCAGGAATCAGATACGAAGGCAGCTTCATTCCCACCCACAAGACTGCCCTTTCAGCAGCAAGCGCTCTAGGCAGCGACGAGCTTCGCTCCTACAGCATAACGCACGAAATCCCTCTCTATCCGCAATGGAAATTGCAGCTATACGGCAGTCATGTGAATGCAAAACCTGGGAGTAATCTCAAAACCTTTGATATCCAGAGCGAATACAACGAACTGGGGGTAGGGCTGGAATATCAACCCGTGCGCCAATATCTGGAAAACTTAACATTCAACGCGCGCATAGATGGAAAAAATTCCAAAAGCGATATTTTTGGTGATACCGAACTATCGCGCGATCGCATCCGCGCCCTGCGCACAAGCGTCAAATACGACACCGCCGATGGATTAAATGGCCATAACTATTTCACACTGGGATACGACCGCGGACTCGATATATTCGCGTCAAGTCAGGCAGGTGACATCAACCTTTCCCGCGCCGAAGCAGAACCCGATTTCATGGTCGGAAGTTTCAGTTACGCGCGCATCCAAACCCTTCCAAATAAGTGGCTCCTCACCGCACAAAGTCAGGGACAATACGCATCCAAACCCCTCTATTCCGCTGAAGAGTTTGGCTATGGCGGCCAAACATTTGGCCGCGCCTATGACCCTTCCGATATCGTCGGTGATCACGGCATCGCTGGCATGATTGAAGTGCGCTACCAGGGCTTCAAACCATGGAATGAGTTCACCCTCGCACCCTATGGCTTTTACGATATCGGAAAAGTCTGGAACGAAGATGCGGGCACACAACCCGTCTCAGGCTCCTCTGCCGGCTTCGGGATGTATATAAACCACAGCACAGGCATAAACAGCTCCATTGGCCTTGCCTTCCCCCTCACCCGAGAAGCAAATAAGCCTTTGTATGGAAATAGTAATTCGCCACGCATCAACATACAATTATCCTACGGGTTCTAGCTAATCTTCAGAAAAAATTAACTGCTGCAAGAGTACAATACTCAGTGATGAAACAGGTTTTACTCAGAGGAACGTCGCTTTGCACCGCATGTATTTTTGCGTTCACCTCCCTGTATTCCATTCCTGTTTTGGCCAATCCCGAAGGCGGCGTAGTCGCAGCAGGCACAGCCTCCATCACAAGCAACGCCAATACACTCGATATCGATCAGCAATCCGATCGCGCCGTCATCGATTGGCGCAGCTTCGATATTCAACCCGGTGAACATACCCAGTTCAGCCAACCAAACAGCAACTCCGTCACGCTTAACCGCGTAGGTAGCAATGCACCCTCCGCGATCATGGGCAAACTAACAGCCAACGGCAACGTGGTCGTCGTCAATCCAAACGGCGTATTATTCGGCTCAGGGGCACAAGTCGATGTGGGGGGCTTGGTTGCTACCACTGCCGATATCGATAACGATGCATTCATGGGCGGCAGTGGCGATTTCAATAAGGCAGGAAATCATGATGCACGCGTAATCAACGAAGGTACTATCTCCGCAAAAAATGCGGGGCTGGTCGGGCTGGTGGCACCAACCGTGCTTAACAAAGGCACCATCACCGCCAAACTGGGCCGCGTAGAATTAGCCTCGGGCGATACCGCCGTCATCGATTTATACGGTAATAACCTCACAGGCGTTGCCATAAGCGACAAGGTCACCAAGCAGCTCGTAAGCAACAGTGGCACCATCGATGCCGCAGGTGGCACCATCGCCATCACCGCCGCCGATGGCCGCAACATCGTCGATAGCTTGGTCACTATCGAAGGCGAGCTAAAAGCCCCCACCATCGCTCAGCGCGAAGGCAAAATCATCATTGCCGCCCCCACCGGATTGACTGGCGAAACAACATCAACAAGCAGCACCGTCAACATAAATGCCGCTCTCGATGTATCGGGCAAAAACACAACCGAAAAAGCAGGTGCCGTGCATATCACAGGCAAACGTATAGCCCTTCGCAGTGGTACCAGCATCGATGCCTCAGGCAAAGCAGGTGGCGGCGAAGTATTAATCGGCGGCGATTACAAAGGTGGTGCGTATCGTGGCAACCTCAGCGCACCCGATGCCAGCAATGCCAAAGCATGGGGCAATACACCAGGCGGCTATTCCTCTGTCAATAACTCAGAAAACGCCGCACCCCTTGCCAAACTCTACGAAAAGTCCGGCGGCAAGCCCGCAACCGCAAGCCGCGTTAGCGTTGAAAAAAATGTGACCGTCAAAGCCAGCAGCGATGGTACTGGTAACGCTGGCCGCGTAATCTATTGGTCCGATAACGGCACCAGCTATGAAGGCCATACCGATGTCAGTGCCACAGGCACACTCGCAAATGCAGGCTTCGTCGAAGTATCAGGCAAAGACTGGCTCAACTTCGATGGCACCGTAAATGCCCACGCCGCCTTCGGCGAAGCAGGTGCATTGCTGCTAGATCCAGCCGATATCACCATCAGCAATTTAGCCAATAGCAACATCACAGGATCAACACCGTTTGAATCCTCAGGTGCTTCCACCTCCAACCTCAATATCGGCACATTACAAACCGCACTCGGCAGCGCCAACGTAATCATCACCAGCGCCGCAGGTACAGGCGGCAATGGCGATATCACCTTCGTCAACGACCTCACCTGGAGCAGCGCGAATTCACTTACCGTAAATTCCTCGCGCCACATCACCGCCAACGGCAACATCACCAACAGTGGCTCAGGAAATATAACGCTAAATGCAAACATAAACCCTGCCGCAAACATAACACTGAACAGCAACATTAGCACTGGCGGCTCCATAACAGCTCTAGCAAACCGCGACATCACGCTGGCAGCAAGCAAAACCCTGACCTCCGGCGCTACAGGCGGCTTAAGCCTGCAAGCTGCAAACGGAGTCATAGCCAATGCGGGTAAACTAACACTTGATGGAAATTTAGCCACTGGTACTGGGGGACTAACCTTACGCTCAGGAATCAACGGCACGCGTCAGTCAATTACTTTTGATAGCACCAAATTAACAACATTAGGCGCAACAATTGGTGCGACTAATATTCAAGGCTTCGAAGATATTATAATCGACCGCAACCTCACAAGCTCAAGTGGTATGAGTTTTATTGCCAACCGCGACCTTACTCTAAATGGTGGGCGCTCATTAGTAACAGGCATAAGCGGTGGATTAACATTAAACGCTGCTAACGCAGTCGTAACCAATACAGGGCTTCTCACCCTCAATGGCAATGTAAGCGCAGGATCAGGCACTATTGGATTCACAAGTGGCATAAGCGCTATCGATGGTTCGCGCAACGATTGGGTCCTGAACTCCACCACCATGGGTAATACAAACACCGCCTATGGTGCTTTTGGCATCGCCGGGTTCAACGATATCACCATCGATCGCGATATTACTTCAGCAGGTGGTATTAGTATTATCACTTACCGTGATCTTACGCTTAATAGCGGAAGAACGCTCACAACAGGCACAGGTGGTGGATTAATTCTAAACGCCGCAGCAGGGGTGGTCACCAATACCGGAACCCTAACCATCAACGGAAATATGAGCGCAGGCTCTGGAACATCCAGCCTGATAACTGGAATAAGCTCTGTCGATGGTTCACGCCCAGATATAACCCTCAACAACACCAATCTAACCAATATAAACACTACTTTTGGTTCAGTAACAGTTAGCGGGTTTAATGACACCACTATCGACCGCGATATCTTGTCAGGTGGCAGTATCAACTTAAACGGCGCCAGAAACATTGCCATCAGCCCAAGCCGCATCATCCGCACAGGTGCAACTGGCGGCTTAAGCTTTCAAGCTGCCGCCGCTTCATGGAGTGGTGGTGCAACCACAGGCCCTGGCACCATCAATTTTGGTGGTAACCCAATAGAAATAGGAACAGGAAATACAACCCTCAGAAGCGGCACCAGCACTGTCGATGGATCACGGCCAGATTTAACAATCAATAGCACGAATTTCGTTACATTAGGCGCAAGCGTAGGTAGCCTCACCATAGCAGGATTTAACGATACAATAATTGATCGCGATTTCACAACATCTGGACTTAACATTATTTCACAGCGCAATACGACACTCAATTCTGGTCGAACAGTATCTGCAGCTGTTGGCACTGGTGTAAGTCTTATGTCATCAGCAACTACCACAACAGGGCAAGGTATTCTCACTGTCGATGGCAATATTATTGCTAACACTGTTACCCTTCGCTCTGGACTAAATCCAGCAGACGGTACAAGCCGCAGCAACTTCACAGTCAACAGCACCAATATCAACCCAGCAAGCGCACAATTTGTTAATTTTGGACTTCAAGGCTTCAACATTCTCACCATCGATAGGGCCCTTGTAGGCACAGGATCGTTTGCTCCCGCAGCCAACAATTTAGTGTTGTTCAGAAATTCTATAAACTTTGCAGGCGCAATAATTTTTAGCGGTCCAGTACAAGTGGCCGAAGGATTAAGCGTCGCCATCGAGGGCCTAGGTATCAACTTCACCTCGGGCTCCACAACCATCAACGGCACCGCAGGTGGAGCAAGCGAAAACCTAACCCTCAATGCCAAAACAGGCGAGCTCTCAATGCGCGGTACAGGTAACATTACTCCATTTGGCAACCTCACCCTCATCGCTGACAACATGATTTTCAATGCGGCCATTACAGGCACAGGCGCACTCTCGATTGCCCCAACCTCCGCAGGCCGCGAAGTTAGGCTCTCTA